>JAEOUK010000635.1 GCA_016839385.1 Promethearchaeota archaeon | reverse complement strand
TTAGAATATGGACAATTCATCTTGGATTTCTTCAAAAAAAATCCAGAATATAGTGATCTAATCAAAGGGTGGAAAGCATGTTTAACAGGACCCTTTACTCTTGCTAGCGAAATCATTGTTCCAGAAGATATCGTCCCTAAACCAAAAATCTCGTTATTCAAAGATACAACAGCAATTCTTAGCTATGATATGGTCATGGATCTAGCTAAAATGATGAGTAGAATTGCATCAGAATATGACAAAATGGGTGCAAACATCATTTCTATGGATGAACCCATGTTAGGAATTATCGTAGGAAGAAAAATGTACTATCATTCAGAAGAGGAGGCATTAAGTATAACCAATCAAGCAATATCCACTATCACTCGAAATTCCTCAGTTCATGTATGCGGTAGGATTGCCCCGAAACTCAGGGATTTATTGTTGGAATCGAATGTAAATATCATGGATCACGAAATGACCAGTGGTTACAACCGTAAATTATTTGAAAAAGAGATTTTAGAACAATATGATAAGACACTGGGATATGGGGTATTACAAACTCAGATACAGTGGACCCCAGATAGCACTCCAGAAACTTATATTGAATCTGTTGATCAAATCAAGGTTTCAATTCAAGAAGCAGCAGAACAAGTAGGAAGTGATAATCTAATTCTCAAACCTGATTGCGGATTCGCTCCTCTTCTCAGTATTTTTGGGGAAGAAATGGGAATGAAAATAGTTGAAGGTAAATTAAACAATTTAACACATGCAAAAAAAGAATTGGATTAAAAATCCATTCTATTTTGAATTTTCTTCCACATTTCTTAGAGTTCTTTCAAGCAGAAGCTTTATTTTTTCGGGATATGAAACTATGATATGTCAAAATCAAGTAATAATAGAAAGAAAAAGTTAAATCAGGGAATAATCACAATTATTCGGGATTTATTTCAATCAATAATTTCTTTAATTATATTATTTCTAGCTGCGGGTACTTTTAATTGGTGGAACGGTAGAATCTATTTAATAATAATACTCGCGCATCATGTGGCTAAAATCATATTATTATATATTTTCAATCCAGCCCTATTTCAAGTAAGAGCGAAACTTTTCACAGAAGATACTAAAAAATATGATAGAGTTTTTGTTTATTGCTTTATCGTTTTGTCCCTACTATTGTATATTATTACTGGATTTGATGCAGTCAGATTTCAGTGGTCATCCTTTGATAGGTTTTTAGTTTATGTAGGGATTTCGATATTTGCGATCGGTTGGATATTTGGCATCTGGGCTATGATTGTGAACAAAAATTTTACAATGACAATATCTGTAGATAAAGAACGGTATTTATGTGCGACCGGTCCTTATAAAATTGTTCGACATCCAGGATATGCTGCAGAAATTATTATGATTCTTGTGGTTCCTCTAATTTTAGGATCTGTGTGGAGTTACATTCCTGCTGCTTTACTAGTCCTGATATTTATTATCCGAACCTATTTCGAAGATAAAATCTTACAAAAGGATTTAGAAGGATATGACTTATATTCACAAAAGATTAAATTTCGGTTATTTCCTTTTATTTGGTGAACTTGGAGATTACTTTCAGAATGTTGCTGACTATAAAGGAAAAAATAAGATGGAATTTTCATGAATTTGTAGTTAAAAAAATAGCATTATCAAGTTGATTTTCCTGTAAATTCAATCCTACTTCAAATGCTCTTTAGTTATTCTTTTTAATTCATTCAATAGCGAGTCATCAATTGGATATTTGGTTGGTTTGGTCAATAGTTTTTCAGCTTTATCTACAGCTCTCTTTCTGATACTTTTACTTCCTTTATTAATCCACATTTCCTTTGAGGATCGATCTACAATATCTGTGATGAATAATTCCTTCTTGAAGAGTTTTAATGTGGTAGGATGGGATAGTAATTCTTCTTTATCATCGTATGCTTTAAGGAGATCTGCTGCAAAGGGAGGATCATAGTGATTGATACCATTGATTAAATGTTTGACCATTCCTACAATTTCATTGTCAATAATCAATTTTTCAATAGACTGTGTTGATTCAAAGCTCAACATTCCTGGACCTGCTACCGTATTTACTCCAGCTAAAGCAG
>JAEOUK010000634.1 GCA_016839385.1 Promethearchaeota archaeon | reverse complement strand
TGTTCCAAAATCAAGAGAATATCATCATGTGGAGGGAAATTCGGATGCTCATTTGAAATCTTCCTTGATTGGGACCAGAGTTGATTTAATAATTGAGGATGGAGTGATAAAATTGGGAAGATGGCAAGGAATATTCTTCTGTGAGTTTGATGGTCCACGTTCTCGAAAAGTATATGTACATGTGTTTGGCTAATAACTGCTGATTTTTCAGAAAAAAGGCATCTCATTTTGTAATTAAGGCAGTTCGTATTGTTCTTGTGTTATTTATTGAGACGTTATTACATAACCTTTATTTATTTAATTTTTAAGTCTATAACTAAATCCCAAATCTTAACAGATTCTAAAATTTAGGAGATAGATGTTCAACCGACAAAATATTGAACTGTTGATGTTGTTAAACCAATAATAAGAGAAAAGATAATGGATAATTTATCAATAATAGTAGATGACTGGATTAGAGCTCTACGAACAATGGATCCCATTCGTTCCCAAGTAAATGTTGAGTCTATCCATGAAAACTTCCATATTTTCAATAATGATGAACAACGATCTCTTATATTTTTATTTCTTAGAAATATCCAAAATGAAAATTCTGAAGTATTCATCAAAAATTACATTTCCTGTCTTACATTGATCAATCAAAAATTAATCGTGACACCTCTTGAGCTTCTTCAAAACGCATGCAATCCCTTAATTTCAAAATATATCTTGGAATTCAGCATCAACTCAACCCCAAGTCCCGTTGAAGAAATTGATGCTTATATATCTTATTGTATGACAGAGCCTTTCTCTACTTTGTATGCATATACAGTATCCATTATTGCAAACAAAAATCTCATCAACTATATTCCATCCTTAAAGAAATTGTATACAGAACAAACACATCTTCTGTTGGATTATTTTAATGGGAAAAGTTCACTAACATCTTTGGAATATGATACGCTGTTGGAAAATATCTATGCAATATTGAATACTCTCAACAAATTTGGCGTTATCGAACTAAATATGCAATATAAACAATTACTTTCAGTATTGAATCAAGAAAACATTTATTCGATATTCGATCCAATAAAAAAGAAATTATCCAAGATTATAGCGCAGCTTTTTTACAACCTTGCTGCAAGAGAGCAAAATAAATCATTTCTATTAAGACAATTTAATCAAGCATCTAGTGAACGTGCAAAGATTGCATGCATTCACAAACTTAGTGAAACTTCTGAACGATATAATAAAAAATTTTTATGTGATTTAATAACCGAAATAGCCCAAGATGATAACTATTATTCATATGCAGTAGCTTCATTGGTAAAAATCGGAGGAAATGAGGGTAAAAAATATATTTTAAATGAATTGAGCTCGGGGAAATACCGAAGAGTATTTTTTACAACTTATTTTTTACCATATCTAAACTTTGACGAAGAGATATATGATGCCGTGATTGAAGATCTTCTCACTTACAAGCAACCTCTTATACTGAAACAAGCTTTATGGGTAATTCGTAAAAAACAAATGTCAAAATACCTTCCTCATGCAATTAAACTCCTTTTTCATGAAAACAAGCTAGTTAACCAAGAAGCTCAAAAAGTAGTTTTAGAAGCACCCTACGCAAAATCTATTGATCATTTAACACGCACAATAAACTATTATGGTCCAGATAAACAACAAATAATTTCACATCTAATTGCAAAATTACGCAAATTAAACCTCTAACATGAAAAGAAAACAAACTTTTTTTAATTTGTGTATAGCATCTATCAATATGAATATGTTATTAGAAGGTAAGACTGCTTTAATTACGGGTTCCACAAGTGGGATTGGTAAAGCTTTAGCCCTTGGTTTTGCAAAATATGGTGCAAATTTGATCATTACAGGACGTAATTTAGAACGAATGAAAGAAGTTGAGGTCAAAATAAATGAAATGGGAAGAAATGCACTAGCTGTGGCTGGAAGCGTTGAAAATTATGCTGATGTAAAAAATATTGTGGATAAAGGAATAGAACGCTTTGGAAAAATTGATATTTTGATTAATAATGCTGGATTTTCCCGTTTGAAATCAATCACTCGGTTTCGTGTGGAAGAATTTGAAGCGATTTTGAAAACTAATGTGATAGGACCTTATAATTTTGTCCATGCTCTTGTACCACATATGATTGAAAACGGTGGAGGATCAATTATCAATGTGGGCACAGTTGCGATTAAATTACCGATGCCAAAATGGAGCGCGTATGCCATGTCTAAAGGTGCTTTAAATACATTTACAGAATTCGTTGCAACTGAACTAAAACAGCATAATATTACTATAAACACCATAATGCTGAACATGGTAGACACTCCTTTGTTCAGACTTGGATTGGATGATGAAAAAGTAAGAGCTCTTGGACCGATGGATCCCAATTTGTTACCTCCTTATTTTGCTTTTTTTGCAACAGAATCTGCAAAAAAATATACAGGT
>JAEOUK010000633.1 GCA_016839385.1 Promethearchaeota archaeon | reverse complement strand
TTGTAATTCCATTGCTTCGAAAGAAGAATGGTAAGAATGAAGAAAAACGGTAAATAAACATAATTTCTACTTTTTATTTTTTTTAACTTTTTTTATTGTGATTTATTGGATTTCTCCACTCCTATCGTTTAATGAAACGTTTCTCACTTAATAGAAATAGAAATACTTATCTATCCATTTTGTGTAATAGACTTAGGTTATTCAATTTATTATAATTACATAAGGAGAATATGAGCAATGAGACTGAAATCAATTAAAATCCTAGGTTTTGTAGCATTTCTTTGCCTCTTTCTGACAGTTAACATTACTGTTAGTAAATTGACAGCAGCATCTGGAGAGTTCCAATTTTCGTCATATTTCGGTGGATCAGACGATGAATCCCAAGAGGATGGAAATGACTTAGGAAAAATGAGTGTTGAATTAGACAAGGATGATAACATAATTGTTGTGGGCAGAACCCATTCGACTGATTTTCCAGTCACTCTCAATATTCCTGGACTAATTTACGGAGAAACAGACGTATTTGTATCGAAATTTAGTTCGGATGGGAGTACACTACAATTTTCTACCATTCTTGCGGGTGCAGGAACTGATTGGTGCACTGATATTGATAGTGACATGGAAGGAAATTTCTACATTGCGGGAGTAACAGCATCAGGAAACTTTTTCCAAAATAATTCCGAGCAACCTGTTAAAAAAATTGGAGGAACAAGAGGTTATGATGCATGGGTTGCCAAAATTACTCCTGCAGGGGTAATAGAATGGTGTCGATTCTTCGGAGGTACCCAAGATGATTGGTGTTATTCCATAGGTGTTGATAGTAATCAAAATGTCTACATCACCGGTAGTACATATTCCAATGACATGGCGTTAAAAAGACCAGGAGATTCAATACAAGGACAAGTAGACTGCTATTTAGCCAAGTTCAATTCAACAGGGCATCTTCAATTCTCTCGATTAATCGGTTCAACAAGCCATGACTGGGGCATGGATATTAGAATTGATAGTGAAGATAATGTAGTAATGGCAGCCGGAACCATGTCGGCAAATTTCCCCTTAGTGAATCCCCAGTATGATGAAGTTGTGAATATGGATGGTATTGTAATGAAATTCAATAGTGATGGAGATGTTCTCTTTGCGACTCCTGTAGGAGGATCGGGAGATGATTGGATTCTAAGTGTTGCGTTAGACCAAAACGACGATATATATTTCACGGGTCGTGGGTTTGAAACCTCGTTACAAGATTGTCCATTAGTTACAAACGATTATAGTACAGCCGATAGTGCCTACTATGATGATGTATTTGCAGGAAAGTTAACGAGTGATGGTCAAAAACTGAAATATATGACTGTGTTTGGTGGTGATCATAGTGATTTTGGAATGGGAATTGATGTTGATTCAGAAGGAAATGCATACATTGTCGGGGAATCTAATTCTGAAGATTTTATCACTAGAGAACCATTTGATCAATATGCAAGCAATCGGGAAGCTTTTCTGACTGTATTAAATCCCAAGGGAAGGATATTAACCTCAAGTATTTTCGGGGGATCTCAAGATGAGATATGTAGGGATGTGAAAATAGATTCTTCAGGCGCTGTTATTTTGTATGGATTTACCGAATCGAGTGATTTTCCGATTGATAATCCCTTTTCAGGACATTCTGCATTGAGTGGGGGGACGGATATCTTCATTGCAAAATTAAGCATGAACCTGCCTTCACTACCGCAATATCCTCTATCTTTCATTTTATGGACCTCTATAAGTGGTTCCGTAGCCTTCTTATCAATTATTGGATTAATAGTATTCCTTGTAATTAGAAAGAAACAAAAATAGGGCTAAAAACATCCCAAATTCTTTTTTTTTTAAAAGCTGTACACGGAGAAGCGTGGAACAACTCCATTTCATCTCTTTTTTTTATTTTTAAAATCTTATCCGAAATGAATTTAAAATAGAATTCTTCAAGATATAACATGGATCAGCTGCCATGGTGGAAAAAGACTGTCGTTTATCAGATCTATCCCCGTTCTTTTTACGACTCCTCTGGAAATGGAATCGGTGATTTGAACGGAATTATCTCAAAATTAGACTACATCAAAGACCTAGGCGTTGAAACTATTTGGTTTTCCCCATTCTACGATTCACCACAGGTGGATTTTGGATATGATATACGGAATTATCGTGAAATTTCTCCAGATTATGGCACCATGCAAGATTGTAACCGACTTATTCGTGAAATTCACCAAAGAGACATGAAAATTTTGTTTGATCTCGTTTTAAATCACACAAGTGACCAACATCCTTGGTTTATTGAATCTCGCTCTAATAAGGATAATCCAAAACGGGATTGGTATATTTGGAGAGATGGAAAAAAACCTCATGGGAAAAAACCACCAAATAATTGGAAAGCGATAATTCGCGGAAGTGGATGGCACTACGATAATCATACAGATCAATGGTATTGGGCACAATTCCTCCCATTTCAACCCGATCTGAATTATCGTAACCCTGAAGTACAAAAAGAAATGTTAGATACTGTACGGTTCTGGTTAGAAAAGGGTGCTGATGGATTTCGATTAGATATAACAGATGTGATTTTTGAAGATGAAGAATTCCGTGACAACCCTGGTTCCTTGCGATTATTTCCTTCTGAGAAAAGCCCTGATTTCTTATTTCAGTCGACAAAATATACTCAACATCATCCAGATACTTTAAATTTTATGAAGAGACTTAGAAAACTAATTGATGAATATAAGAATCCTCCTCGATTCATGGTTGGTGAAGTATACGGTCCTATGTATATGAAAAAACAATATTGTGGGGACCAAAACGACCCTGGGTTGAAC
>JAEOUK010000632.1 GCA_016839385.1 Promethearchaeota archaeon | reverse complement strand
GTTCGTTATCTTATGTGGGCTTAATTTGTTATCTACACTGATTCCTGCGTTAAATATTCGTCGAAAAAGTATAGTAGAGGTAATCCGCTCTTAATAGGGGTCAAATCATGAATCTACGTCAATATATCCGGGCAAATTTCAAAGACAAACGATTCCGCAATGTATTATGTGTTGTGGGAATAATTGTCGGGATGGTTCTACTGATCTCTGTGAATTTTTTTTCTCTTAGCTATGAACATTTGATTTTTAAGGCGTTTTCTCCAATTGAAGATTATAATCAAATTGTTCAACGGGGAACTTCCTTCTCCAGAATGCTCCCATATGATAGCATTATTCATCAAACAGTGTATGAAGATCTTATAGTAAATCCCAGTTTTGATTCAATAGATATTTATCCTACCTTTTTTAAACGCTCCCACGAATATAGTGATAACAAAACTTTGAATCAGAATATTGTATTTGGATTATCTTTTAACAAAATGGCTGAATTCTTCTCTAATTTGAAATTGGCGGAAGGTGAATGGGCTCAAAATGAAAATCATACAGTGATTGGGTATGATCTCGTAGCACAATTAGACTTCAAAGTCGGAGATTCGTTATTGGTAAAGGGAAAAAATTTTACTATATCTGGGATAATTGAACAGGATTTATCCTTATTTGATTGGTTTATTATAGTAGATTTACAGGAAGCTCAAACTTTGTTTAGTATGGAGGACTATCTCACTTCTATCTTTATAAGATACGACCAAGATTTGGAAAGTACCATTCAAAATTCAGTTGAATCTACATATGTGCAATTGGAATTTCTTACCTTAGAAGAAATTGATGAAATTAGTGGAAGTTTGCTAGCGAGAACCCAGAAGACATCGATAGTATTTATGGTTTTAACACTTTTCTGTTCTACACTGTTTACAACTTCCATTGTATTTTTAACTGTGCACGATCGCACGCGAGAACTTGCCACATTGAGGTCAATTGGTGCTCCAAGAGGTGCTATTTTTCGTCTTATATATGGGGAGGTTTTGATTATATCTCTTTTAGCACTCATCGCAATCCCCATTGGAATTTCGTTGTATTCAATTCTAAAATTCAAATTTTTAAACCTGACAAGTTTTTTAACTGAGACATTATCCCAAGCATTTATTGGTACGGTATCCAGCATTTCTTGGAAACACATTATTTGGTTTTTCGTTCTACATTTCGGTTCAAGTTTAATCATGGCAGGAATTCCATATTATATTATAATGAAAAATGATATTCAATCAGAGATACGAGGAAATTAATCAAAATGACAAAAAACGAGGTTATAGTTTCTATAAAAGACTTGTGGAAGAGCTATACATTAAATAAAGAACAACATCCGGTATTAAAGGGGGTGAATCTCGATGTAAAAAGAGGGCAATTTGTGTTGATAATGGGTCCCTCTGGCTCGGGAAAAACTACTCTTTTAAATATCATTGGACTAATTGACAAGTACGATAAAGGATCTTATAATCTCGCTACAATAGATACTACAACTCTTACTTCTAAAGAGATGCGACAAATTCGTCTTGATAAGATTGGCTTTATCTTTCAAACTTTTAACTTAGTTCAATCTCTTACGGCTCAACAAAATGTAGAGTTGCCTTTAGCTTTGAAAAAAATTTCTCAAGATGAACAGCATGAAAAATCTGAAGAACTTTTAACTCTGGTGGGATTAGAGCACCGTTTAAATAACAAACCTCGTCATTTAAGTTCTGGGGAACAAAACCGAGTGGCAATTGCACGATCTTTGGCGATTAATCCTGTTATTATTGTTGCAGATGAACCTACTGGTAATTTAGACAGAAAAAACACGGAAACAATTATGGAACTGTTGACCCAGATACAGAAAAAGAAGAATGTGACCTTGATTTGTACATCTCACAATATAAAATTAAGCGAATATGCAGATATGATATATAAATTAGAAGATGGAGTCATCCGGGAGGGTTCTTATTAAATTATGACCCCCCGAAAAATTCAGTTTACTCGATTTGTACTTATTCTGATTATCATCCTATTTTGCACACCAAATTTCCTAATCACTCCTATCCAAAGTGCAGAAAATGACCAAATCAAGCATATGGAGTATTTATTTGAATATAATTTTAAAAATGCGGATGGAAAATCGAATTTTAAAACTATTATTCGTTTGGAAATCAATCATACACATTTCGAGTTTCCTGGACACGGGACCATAAAGTATTATGTAGAAGACCTCATTGAGGATCCTCTTCTATTGTTTATGATG
>JAEOUK010000631.1 GCA_016839385.1 Promethearchaeota archaeon | reverse complement strand
GTTCTTTAGATAAATTTCTATGTACTACAAAATATCATGAAAGTTGCGTTTCACGAACTTTGGATTCGATTTCGAGCTAATTCAACATAATCTTCCGAAATTTCGTACCCAACAAACTTACGATTTGTTTCTAACGCTGCAATTGCGGTTGTTCCGCTCCCCATAAAGGGATCCAATACCACATCTCCTTGGTAAGTATAAAATTCAATCAACCTTTTTGGCAGTTCAATTGGAAATGGAGCAGGATGACCAATTTTTTTTGCTGATTCTGCTGGAAATGTCCAAATGGACTTGGAGTATTGCACAAAATCGTCGTTTTTGATGGTACTTTGTTTTTTATTTTTGGGAAGTTTCATAGATTGTTTGGAGAAAAGAAGAATGTATTCATGTACATCTCTTAGTACAGGATTACTAGCAGAACCGAATGAACCCCATGCACATGATACTCCTGCGGATGCGGATTTATCCCATATGATTTCTCCGCGCATTAGATACCCGATTTTCAACATAATTTGAATCACAAATGAATGTAAGGGGATATATGGTTTTCTTCCTACATTAGCAATATTTATAGCCGCTCTTCCTCCAGGCACAAGAACTCTCCACACTTCTTTCAAAACTGACTCCAATAAATTCAGATATTCCCCTAAATTCAAATCTTCATCATAATCTTTCCTTACATTATAGGGAGGGGAAGTTACCATCAAGTGAATGGAATTATTTGGAAGATCTTTCATGTTCTGACTATCTCCCAATATCATTGTATTTATTTTATCATCAGGAATTGAAAATGAATTGTCAAAATATTCGACATTTTGCGGTTTAGGATTATTTTTGTAAAGATTTGACTTATAAAAATGAGAAGAATCATGAGATTCCCTTT
This sequence comes from Promethearchaeota archaeon, assembly GCA_016839385.1. The sequence continues at coordinate 2,760 of JAEOUK010000631.1, read as the reverse complement.
TGGGACTACCAAATGATTTAGTTTTGGATGAATTTTTTTTTACCAATTTATTCCTCTCAATAAATAGTGATAATAAAGACTACCAATTAGTTTTGGCTCTGTATGAATAATTGAGAAAGATAAAAAAAAGAATTTGTTATTCTTCTGATAATCCCATTTCAGCTAGCTTTAACTTGTTTTCTGCGACCTTTTCTGGTGTTAAAGGATAGTATATCCAAAATAGTATTAATGTGATTAAAACCAGTACTGCTGGGACAATTGCTGTATGAATTCGAATACCAAAAAGAGCAACTCTAAGTTGATCAGGAGTTAAGACTGCCTGCAAATCGGTAAGTGTCGGTTCTCCAGTCGGAAAATATGTCAATAAATGCACTACCATGATAGTTAAAACTTTGAATGCTTCTCCAAATCGGATAAAGAATGTTTGATATCCCAAAAAGATCGATGCTTCTTTTTTACCAGTTCGAACAGCATGATCATCAATAATGTCTCCCATTGTGGGAGGAGCCATGAACCATTGTCCTGACAATCCTACACCGAAAATAACCACTGCAATAACCCAAGGTATCAAACCATTGACAAAGAACATCGGGATATATGATACCAACATAGTGATTGCCCCAATAATACTCATCACTTTATTGTTATTGACTTTTCTTGACACTAAAACCCAAATTGGAGTTGTAACAAGAGCTCCAGCTAACATACCACCCAATAGGAATATTAAATCTCCTGGGCTTCCAAGTATATAATTTGCCACATATAATGCGCTTGCATTCACTAATGCTACAGATGCTTGATATCCAAAGAATAAAACAATTTTCATTACAAATGCTCTATTGGATAAGACTTCCTTAACAGTTGAAAAAAATGGTTTTCTTTCAATTTTATTTCTATCTAAACTTGCAAGATATTCCAGGTTACGTTCCCGTAATTTTTTATCTTCAAATATACCTGGTATAACCAGTAAAAAGAGAAATATTCCACCAATCAGACTGACCCAAGCAACGTTACGATAATGCTGCATTATATCTATTGTGTTTGTTACACTTTCATCTGGTAAAAACATTGATGTCACTAAGAAAGCTAAGACTATTCCTGCGATTCCAAATAACGTACCAAATCCTTGTGAGGTTCTTCTTTCGTTTAATGATCTAAATTTCTCCGGAAAGAGGCTACTGGAGTTAATGTCCATCATTGAGAAAAATGTATCAAATAGAACGAGTGAAATTGTATACCATGCGAAAATAGCCCATTTATAGGTTGTTGGATTTTGTGCCCATGAAAATGGTACAAAATATATTGAGAAATATGCTATTAACCAAGGAAGTGCCATGGATACAACCCAAGGAAACCTTTTAAATCCCTTTTTGCGATATAATCTTCCAGGAAAACGCTCAATTAGAAATCCAATTAAAGGATCATTTACTGCATTCCACACCGAAAAAATTAAAAATGCAACAATAGCAAGAACTTGATCTAGACCAATGACCGTCTCATAGAATATTACTGTATAGAATCCAAATGCAGAAGTTATCCATTGACTAAAACCTTCACGTGCTCCATAGCTAGCCATGATCCAGCGAGAGTTTTCGTATTTTTCTTTTACCATAATTATTTCACCTAATTGATTAGCTACTCAGTAATTTTCAACTAAAGACTATATAATTATTTTGAATGTTAGGACCAGTAAATGTTGAACTTGTTACATTTTTTCACATTTGCCAACCTATATCTATATTAAATCCACGCTCTCAAGTTTAGGATAAGTGAGTTGTGAATATGAAGGTTGCAATAATTGGATCTGGATTAGCGGGTATGACTGCTGCAAGTTACTTTGCACAAAATGGACATAAGGTCACAGTATATGAACAGTTTCATAAGATTGGGGGAGTAACAGGTTTAGTTGAAAAAGACGGGTATAAATGGGAAATTGGACCTCTCCTATTAGGCGGATTTGGTCCAAGAGAAACGGGAACTACAGTTTTAACCGAATTAGGATTATATGATAAATTAGAATTTATTTTGGACGACAGAGGATTAGAATTTCCAGATTTTTCATTTTGGAGGCCAGAAAATTATGAAGGACGGTTTTGGAGGAGAGACAAACTCAAAGAATTATTCCCAGACGAATCTGAGGGTATTGATGAGTATTATGAATTCTATATCGGAATGATCGATCTCATTAATATGAGTAGAGATTTGGAATTTAAAAAATGATTAGGGAAACTCTTGTTGAAGTTGAAAATGGGTTTAAAATTTTCGAAATATAAGAAATACCTCAACTGGAGTGCATCCCAGTTATTAGATTCCTTCTTTAAAGAACAGAAAATCAAAGCTTTATTAACAGGAATTTTAGCAGATATCGTCACCAAACCAAGCGAATTTCCTGCATTAGGTATTCCACAATTCAATATCGAATCTGCATTTGATAAACGAATCTTGACTGAGGATTTAGGCCTTTTGGGAGAACCTACCTATCATTATATTCGAGGAGGTGCATTTGCTATAATCCGAGCTATGGAGAAATTGATATTAGATAATGGAGGCTCTATCAAAACTAGTACAAAAGTAGAGAAAATCCTCATAGAAGAGGGTGAAGCAAAAGGTGTGAAATTAGGAGATGGAACCGTAGAAAAAGCAGATTTAATTATGACAAGTGGATCTGTGCCGGACATCTTTAATGATGTCATTGGTCGAGAAAATCTTCCGGCGGAATTGAAAAAACAAATCGATGGATTAAAGTACATGGAATCATGT
>JAEOUK010000630.1 GCA_016839385.1 Promethearchaeota archaeon | reverse complement strand
TCCGAAAAATGGGAAATGTAACATTAACTCTTTACTTATTAGAAGGTCCCATCAATACAGCAATAGCAACAGGTTTTCACTATTTATTCAGTCCTGCTGCAACTGTGGGATGGGGAAAAGTAGACAGTTTCATGGTGACATGGTGGCAAATCGTTATATTTGTGATTGTATCGTTAGGATTTTGGTTAATATCTATCTGGGGCTGGTCTAAAGGGAAATTCAAATATGGATTCGAATATTGGGTCATGAAACTTGGGAATTTATTCCGAAAGGAGAAATCCATCCGATTAATTGGCGATTAATCACAATCAATTAGATAAGCAACTAGTTTGTTTACTTTTTTCTTTTTTAAATTATGTAGGACAAACTATTTTATTCAAGACTCAATGTCTCTTTTTATGGGTTTCGAAAAATATGGTGGATCATCTGATTATATTGCTGGTGATTCCCTACAAAATATCGTAAACGTGGCAATTGCACTTCAACGCCCCTTATTAGTTAAAGGAGAGCCTGGAACCGGAAAAACTCTATTAGCAAAATCAATTGCTGATTCTTTAGGTATGGAACTCATTATATGGAATATCAAGTCGACGACAAAAGCCATTGATGGTAGCTACGTATATGATACTATCCAAAGATTAAACGATTCACGATTTGGCTCAAAGACACGAAACGTAGATAATGTGGAAGACTATATAGTTCTTGGTCAATTAGGAGCAGCTTTTTCCTCAGAAAAACAAGTCGTACTATTGATAGACGAAATCGATAAAGCTGATGTCGAGTTTCCTAATGATCTATTACAAGAATTAGATGTAATGGAGTTTTATATACCTGAACTCCAACGGGTTGTGAAAGCTAAATATCGTCCGATCGTTATTATAACCTCAAATAACGAGAAAGAATTACCTGATGCGTTCCTCAGACGTTGTGTATTTCACTTTATCGAATTTCCTGATGAAAAATTAATGGCTGATATAGTGAAAGTGCACTTTCCTAAAATTGAGGAAAATTTACTCAATGCAGTTCTTGAGAAATTTTACGAACTGAGAGAATACAATCAGTTGAAAAAGAAACCTAGCACTTCAGAATTAATAGACTGGATACTTGTCTTGTTAAAATCTGGAATAAGCGTTGAAGAGATTAAGGGAAAAGGATTTCCCTTTCTTGGAACTCTAATTAAAAAAGAACAAGATATGGAATATCTTCAAAAATTTAAGGGAATTTCTTAAATAAAAGGAAAACAAAGTGTTTGCATCGTGTTCATAGAATTCTACTTCCTCCTAAGAGATATGAAAGTTCCTGTTAGTATAAAAGAATATCTGGCTCTCATGGAGGCACTAGATAAAAAATTAATAACAACATCTATGCAATTCTACTATATAGCACGAGCACTCTTAATAAAAGATGAAAAATTCTACGATACCTACGATTTAGCATTCTCTAAATATTTTAAGGATAAAGAAATTCCATTGGAAATTCCAGAAGATTTAGTTCGCGCTTTAGAAGAAGAGCTAGAAAAACTCCAAATGCATGTCCCACGAGAATTTTACGAGAACCTATATAATATTGATATAGAGAAGTTAAAGGAGGAATTGCGTAAAAAATTAGAGGAACAGGGAACCGAACCTCATAAATTTGGAGATCAGATGGTCGGAACACGTGGAACTTCTCCATTCGGGGCAGGAGGAAGACATCCAGGAGGAATTCGAATCGGGGGGTATGGTGGAATGCGTCTTGCAACAAAGATTGCTCAAAAACGCAAATTCAAAAATTACCGTTCTGATCGTATTTTAGATATACGCTCCTACCAAGTTGCTCTTAAAAAACTTCGAAATTTGACAAGAGAAAGTAATCGAGAGGAATTAGATTTAGATGAAACTATTGATAAAACGTGTAAGCAGTTTGGTGAAATTGATCTTGTATTCCGTAAGGAAAAGAAAAACAATCTGAAGGTATTACTATTAATGGACGTAGGAGGTTCAATGGATCCTTTTGCGGAATTGGTTTCAAGATTATTCTCTGCTGCCCATAAATCCACTCATTTCAAGGAATTCAAATATTACTACTTCCATAATGTGCCGTATACCAAGCTCTATAAAGATATAGAACTCGAAGCCAGTGAACTTACCGCTGAAGTGATCAAGAAATTAGACCCAGAGTTCCGTGTGATCATTGTTGGCGACGCTGCAATGGCTCCAAATGAGTTGACGCATATCTATGGCAGTATTCATGTTTGGGAAGAAACCTATACTCCAGGAGTTGTTTGGCTTAATAGAATTAAAGAAAAATTCAAGAAAAGTGTCTGGCTTAATCCTGAAATTATCGCAGGGTGGAAACCATACACTAGAGGAGTTATCGAAAAAATCTTTCCCATGTTTGACCTCTCAGTGGATGGTCTAGAGGAAGCTATTAAAGTATTAATCTAACAAAGGTGTTACTATGCCAGAAAAATTTTCCTATCCTATCACATTTCTACCTTGTAAATCAACAAAAGAAATTCGTCCCTTTTATGAAAAAATTCTGAAATTAAAAGTCGCTTTGGAACAAAAACATTGTATTTTATTTAAAATCGGCAAGACAGAATCTTATTTTGGCTTTTGTGACCATTATGATGAACAAATCTCAAATCCTGAAAGGGTATGCT
>JAEOUK010000629.1 GCA_016839385.1 Promethearchaeota archaeon | reverse complement strand
GTTTATCTTGATCCTTCATTTTCTGAATGGATTTTATCGTGTCTTCATGCAATTTAACAGGAAGTTTTGGTACAGTTTCCCGAAGTGGACTTCTCTTTCCTTCAGGATTTATTTCAACTTCAAATTCTATATCGCCATTATCTTTCTCTTCTGTTCTAATTACCAAACGATCTTTTACAATTTTCATGAAATCGTGGAAAAGTTCAATCTCACGAGGTCCATCATCCTCAAGAATCTTAGAAATCTGATTCCATAGTTTTATTGGCTGTGTTTTCATCTTTCGAAAAATATAAAATCGGTCTCGATTTGTAAGCTCTTTAAATGGAATTACATATTGTTCTCCTGCTGGGTCGTTAATTGAAAAATGAAGTATTCCGTTTTTCGTGAATATATTTGTGAGAATCACCCAATGAAAGGAAAAACCTATTATTATTCGTGCACCTTTAATGAACTCAGATCTGAGTATTTGTATTTTTTTTTTCGTATTCGATGAATCAAGATGTTTCATCTCACTTTCAGAAAAAAATAAAGCTCCTGTTCCATCTGGAGCTTTTTGATTAACTAATTCATATCCAAAAATTGCCATTAAAATCCTAATTTCGGGATTATGTTTGAAAAGATCCATATGTTGTGTTACGACAAACTGAGTGACAAGACCATGAGTAAAAAAATCTTCATAAGCATTTACGATATAATTGGAACCCTCTTTTAGATGCTCCTGTTGCTGATAACGCAATACTGATTCTAATCCTATATAGTAATTATCTAATTCTTCACTGTTAAAACTCTTGATATATTCAGAGATGGCATTTGGAATTGCAGATTTTAATAATAAATAATCCAAAGCACATGCCCATTGGAATTCCTTTCGAGTTTGTTTGATCGCTGTGGTTTTTTCATAATGATTCCATATTCGGTCGAGTAATTTACCGATAGTTTCATTTTTAATAGGATCTATAAGCATAAGAATTGAACTGAGACCGCAAGCATTCGGAAGTTGAAGAAAAAGAGGATAATCGGTGCGTACAGGTTCGTATTTACTGTATTCTATTTGATTTTCTAAGCCTTTTAAAGATTTTTGCCCAATTTTCTGTCCGGAATCCTTTTCATCTAATTGATCTCCTTTTTTCTCCTGCTCTGATTTTTTAATCTTATCCATTTCACTGAAATCATCCACTATGCTTGAAATAAGTTCTATATTTTTATCTTGTTTCTTCTCTTCCTCAATCTCCTTTTCTTTTTCATGAGTAATATCAGTTTTGGAAACAGATTCTTTCTTATTCAAATTAATCCCTTACACTAATAATCGGTAATTTCTGATATAGTTTTGGACAGGATTTTGGACGCAGACGGGGGGATTCGAACCCACGAAGGCATTGCCAACCGGTTCACCAGTTTGGCGCATATTTACACCAATAATTCGAGACCGGCACCGTCGACCGCTTGGTTACGTCTGCTTGTATTGTAAGAGTAAGATTTAAAAATCTTCTTCAGATTCCTCTTCCAGCAAACCCGCTTGTTTCAATAAGTCTTTGATTTGATCACTCGATTTTTTCACTAGTTCATTTTCGCTGAGATTAAGAGATTCGACTACTTTGTCACCGAATTCAACCAAAGTCTTTATGGCGTGACTAGAGAAATCGTTCATCTGTTTTACGGTAGATTCTCCGAATATTCCTGTCAAAAAATCTTGGAAATTATCATTTAGTTTTTTCAATAGATCTTTGGATTTATCAGACATTATAAAAGTCACTATGCAATCAATATTTTTATTTTATGAATATGTTAGATAATTAAAGTTTTTTCAGAACTAAAATATCAGTGTGACCATTATGGGATTCCTAACTATTCTTTCACGGGTGATTGTTATTCTTGGATTTGGAACCTATATTTTTGGAATGGTTACTTTGATTTATCGAAATTATCGATCAAAAAAACATCTGGAAGGCGAGCGATTTCGTGAAAATCCCGCAAACTTAATTCTACTTTTGTTATGCTTGATATTCTTAATGGTGGAATCCCAACTCAAACTAACTTATGAGTATAATGGAACCCTTGAGATGAATATCAATATCCTAGTTGTTTCAATCATTGTAGGGTTGGCAGTTGCATTTGGTATTGCTCAAATTGTCGGAAGGAAAAAACCGATAAAAGATGATGATATAATCCAGCACGTTCTTTCTTCGAAACCAGCGGAGGAATTGTATAAATATACGTTAGTATTAGACCTTGAACGAAAATCTAATCATCTAATCGCTATCGTTCTTGCTCTGGGATCAGTTTTTATTGGATGGATAATCTCGTATATCCTCTCTTTATGGACCACACATCCAGAACACACATTTCTTTTAGATAAGTTTGATCTTTTTTGGATACAAGAAGATAGAACTACCATCCTTCAGAATTTATTCACAATAAGCACTTTATCCACTAGTCGAACAATTTTATCCGTGACTTTTATTGGAGTAACTCTTTTGCTGTTAACTATAGAATATGCTCGATTATCAAGAGCAATTCACTTCCCTTTTCAGCAAATTGTGCAAAGACAACTTAGATGGGAAGAAAAAAATGCAGTTGGATCTTACATTTATTTAATCACTGGATTAGCTGTATCTTCCATATTATTGCCAAGTTTAATGTTCCTTGGGGTGACTTGTGTGGTTTCATTAGGAGATTCTGCAGCTAGCTTGACTGGATTAAAATTTGGAAAACGTAAATATCCCCACAACAATAAAACTATCGAGGGTACCATTGCTGCTGTCTTAGTAACCTTTATTTCCGTATTTCTTTTCTCTGGAGTATATTATGCAACCGCTGCAGTGTTAGTGTTTGTATTAATTGATTTAATTTGTCCCAATCCATTGAATATGAATGATAATTTATTACTACCATTAGTTCTAACAGGAGTATATATTCTTCTATTTTTGTCCGGAGTGCCTTCCCCCAGTATCGTGGAATATTTTTCCTAGTAAAGCCATAAATGCTTCATCTACAGCTTTTTCAAATTGATATTTATCTGAAAATAATCCATGAATCACAGGTTCATAATTGAATTTTTCAGCCCATTCTTCAAGTTGGGATTCTAGAGATTCAGAATAATTCACTGTGTCAGTTAATCTAGTTCCAAATGTAACTGCGGGAGGCAGATTTCCCTCTGGATAATACTTCATGATTTCCTCGATAAAACCTTGAAGGTCTTCAAAAGTGCATTTTGTAATATCATTCGCATCATATGTAAAAATGAATCCATCAGCCTCAGAATAAAACGCGCCACGTATATCCTTGAATTCGGGATCAAAAGATAAAACCCAAGCGACTATTCTGTAGGGACTTCCTTTAATGTCTACCATTCGTTCATAGAGGATTACGGGTTGTAATGTTGGTAAATCGGCATCAGTTCTCGCCCAAGCTCTTCCTATTTGACCTTTTCCCGTGTATCGTGATCCTACTAATAAAATTTTTACTGAATGTCCTTTCATGTGGAAATTAACACTTGCATCGATAAATATCTAATGAGTTTGGTTTGAGAACAAATGGAAAGCTTTAGCTTTAATAGTCAGAAAATATTGGATTTGGATATGTTCTCAGACTATAATGAAAAATTAGCTAAACTCGTAGTGAATTATGCGGTAAATGTTAAAAAAGGAGACAAAGTAGTAATTGATGGCTCCCTTGAAGCAGCGGATCTCATTCAAGCTATATACACAGAGGTTATTAAAGCAGGTGGGTATATACTTGAATCAAATGTAGGAATTCCTGGAAATAGTGAGATATTTTATAAATATGCAAATGAGGATCAATTAAGCTTCCAGAACCCAATCGCAAAACTCGCAGTGGAAATTGTTGATAAATATATCTCAGTATTTAGTTCCACAAATCGTAAAGCACTTTCTGGTGTCGATCCAGCAAAAATGGCAATTTCCAGAAAAGCAAATTCCTATCTACAACAATCTATTATGGAACGTTCAGCTAAAGATGAATTACAATGGAATGTATGTCCCTTTCCATCCCCAGCGTTTGCTCAAGAAGCAAATATGGGCACTTTAGAATATAAGGAGTTTGTATCCAAGGCTCTAGCTCTTGATAAACCCGACCCTGTCGCTTATTGGAAAAATGTTGAGGAGAAACATAAGGCGGTTATCGAGATTTTAGAGAAAGGAAAGATCTATAGAGTTGTTGGAGAGGATACGGATATTACAATGAACATTGAAGGTAGAAAATGGATGAATAGCTGTGGTCATAGAAATCTACCAGACGGTGAAGTTCACTCCTCTCCTCATGAAGACTCTGTAAATGGAACAATCAGATTCACATATCCTGGCATATTTTCTGGAAAAGAAGTCGAAAATATTTGGTTAAGATTTAAAGATGGTAAGGTTGTAGAACATACAGCAACTAAAGGACAAGAATTACTGGATAAAGTACTTGAATCTGAGAATGCTGATCGAATAGGAGAAATTGCTGTAGGAACTAATTATGGTATAACTAAGTTCACAAAGAATATGCTCTTTGATGAGAAATTGGGAGGTACTATTCATTTTGCATTAGGTAGTGGATACCCACAAACCGGTTCCAAAAATGTAAGTGACATTCACTGGGATATATTAAAGGATATGAAAAGTGAAGATTCGGTAATTTATCTTGATGGTAAAGAAATTTATCGTGCAGGAAAATGGTTAGTTCCATAATCCTAATTTTCTCTTTTTACTCATTCAGTTCTTGAATCTCTCACGCGTCTTATTCATTATATTCCCTATTTTTTAATTCTTATACGAATTGTTACTATTATGGCACTTGAAAATCAATTTGTACAAATCATTAAGGAAAGTAAAACTATTGCAGTAGTTGGGATGTCAACGAATCCGAGTAAAAAAGCTCATCAAATACCCAAATACTTGAAAGAGGTGGGATATAAAGTAATTCCTGTAAATCCAACAGCTGATGAAATTTTAGGTGAAAAAGCTTATAAATCTTTGGAGGAAATACCCGAACCAGTAGATATCGTTGATATTTTTCGTCCTAGTGAAGATACTCCTGCTGTAGTAGAATCCGCAGTCAAATTATCCCCAAAATTAATTTGGTTACAATTGGGAATATCTAATGAGGAATCTCGAAAAATAGCAATAGACCATAAAATACCCTATATTGAGAATAAGTGCCTTATGGTTGAGCATAAAAAAATCATGTAGAATTTCTAAATCGAAAATAATTGATTGCCAAAGTTTGTCCATATTCCAAAGCTTTTTGGTTCTTTTCTATCAATTGATTATTATTTTGAAACTCTCGCTTTATGCAATTTTCTATGTCATCATAGTTAATCCATTTATTTGCGATACATGCTAAAAATCCAACCATAACCAAATTTAAGTAAGTGCTACTACCTAACTCGTCCAAAATTAATTTGGAAAAATTCAAATCCATAACTTGAGGTAATGAACTAAATGATTCTATGTTATCTATCACAAATACTTCTTTTTTATACTTATTAAGATGAACCTCCTCTTTAGTGGTTTCTCTAGGATATGATAGAAGTAATTCTTGAACTTTTTTTACTATCCAGCTCGGATTGGAATATTTTTTCGCATTTTCAGCATCCTTATCGTTTACATTACGGGTTATCCCCAAAACACTGCTTTTTGGAATAATAGGTTCGTTATTCAAGATAATGAGTGAACGTTCATTTAGGGTAGAGAAATTTCTTAATAATTCTATGGGTTCTAATGCGATAACTATATCTGCACCAAATGGGGGGATTTCTGGACTCAAAACATCTTCAAATTCTTCAGTTTTCCGAACTCGAACTGTTGAAATAACGGATCCTTCACGTTGGGAAACTCCACGGCTTTCGGTACCTACAATTATCGCTTTGGGATATAATTCCAGAAAACACTTTCGTAGTAATGATCCAAGGAAAACTACACCTTGTCCTCCGATTCCGCAGATTAATATGTTCAACTCCATCAGTTTCCATCCCCCATTGGATTAATGATTGTCTTCTCAATACAATGGTTTGGACAAACAT
>JAEOUK010000004.1 GCA_016839385.1 Promethearchaeota archaeon | reverse complement strand
TCTTCGTCTCGTTCATGGAGTTCTACTGAAGTTGTAAATAAGGAAAGTACCCGTTATTCAGATGGACCTTGTATTGTTGCAGATTCTTCTAATAATCTTCATGTAGCTTGGGTTGAATATGGATACGTATCTTTTACAGATATATTGTACAATTATTGGAACTCTTCTTCTCTTTCTTGTAGCAATACCGAGGAATTAACAACAGAAACCTATTTCAGTGAAAGTTTTTCGTTAGCTATTGGATTCTCAGATAATCTTCATCTAGCTTGGAAAGATTACTCTAGTTTTGGTAGTTCTGGCCCAGATGCCGATATCTATTACAAGAATCTAATTGCAGATTCTGATATGGACGGTATGCCTGATAGCTGGGAGCAGGCTAATGGTTTGAATTCTACCATAGATGATTCTTTAGAGGATCTTGATGGAGATGGGTTAACTAACATTGAAGAATATCAAAATAATTCCAATCCTCAAGTTGTCGATTCGGATGGAGACGGTCTAAATGATTACGAAGAGGTAATAATATACGGCACTAGTCCAATTTCTACTGATAGCGATGGAGATGGTTTCTCTGACAAACAAGAAGTTGATGAAGAAACTGACCCTTTAGATCCGGACGATTATCCAACAAATGACAATACTTTTGCTGTTAGCTTCTTTCCTATATTCTCTATTATGGCATTAGTAAAGATGGGCATTAGAAGAAGAAAAGGTAAATCACAACAATAGTGGCCACAAGGTTAGAAATCAATAATTGTAAACATTATGCAAGATAATCATTTGTGTTAATAGACCCCGGGTCTGTATTATTGATGTATTATTATTGTAAGCTCAAAATGTAATATTCTGGAAAAAAAGTCTCACAATTACTTTGGTGCTGCTCTGTATGAAATATCATATAATAAAATTTTAGAAAAAGATTAGGGAGAAATTATATTTAAATAACTACTCCAAGAATCATTAAAAGTGCTCCAATAGTTTTGATGAATGGACACATTTTCATTGGTAAAACTGTTGTTCTTGCTCCAGTAAAAGTAGAAAGAATAGCCATTACAATCAACATTGTTGCTGATACCAGGATACTGATGTAGAAGGCAATTTCACTTCCATTACTAAAGATAACAGTAAATAATGGGAGGAGCCCTAAAAATATTAGAGCCATACCTTCAGCTATCCATTCCATCGTAATAATTTTTTTATTGTCATCAGAGAGCGTTCCGTAACCTTTCACAATATTCTTAGTAGGAAAGATATGACCTATGCCCCAAAGAACCATCATAATTGAGCCAATGTAAACTAATACTGCTAATACCATGCTAATCAATTGCTATTAAAATCAATAATATAAAAAGTTTAATTGTTTCGTTTCGTTTTAGGAACACAAACAATCAAGAAGTTGAAGAATCTTACCACACAATTATATATTAATGTGGTAAGGATTGAATTTTACAGACCCGGGGTCTAAATATTGTCTATTTTATATCTGTATGCTTCAGTCGAAGAGAAAACTGTCAATAAAACTGTTTTATTAGTAAACTTATTAACAGAAAAAACATAAAAGTCTGCCTACCTTAATTCAATTGTTATGACTATTCGAAAATTATCAAAGCAAGACGCTTACGATCTTATTGTAGGTGCAAAGATTTTAGCTTGTGGTGGGGGAGGAAGTGATACTAAGGCTCTTGAGAATATCAATAAAACTTATGATAAAGGTTTGAATTTTACGATTGCTGATTTAACAGATTTTAAACCAAAGGATAATATTTGTATAATTGGGATGGTTGGAGGGGGGATTACAGAAGAAGATAAGAAATTAGTTGAAGGAAAAGCTATAGTAGATAACAATCCTATGTTTTCAGCTGTTAAAGAGCTTGAATTGTTCCTAGGTGAAGAATTTAGCGCTTTTATCGCCACAGAACTTGGACCTTATAATAGCGTTGTTCCTCTGATGGTAGCTGCTCAAATGGGTAAACTAGCTATTGATGGTGATTGTTGTGGAAGGAGTAAGCCCAAAATATCGATTAGTACAACAAGAGTGAAAGATATTCCTATAGCACCGTTTTCAATAGTCAGTCAGTTTGGAGATATACAGCTTGTAAAAACTGTTGCAGATGATGTTAGAGGTGAACTCATCGCTAGAACCTCGTCACGTTTGTCTGGAGGATCCGTTGGTGTTGCTCGATGCCCTATGAAGATTAAAGAAGCTCACCAAGCAATCATCCCTCACACTCTATCTTTAGCAATAGAAGTGGGTAAGCAAGTAAGAACTGCTAACGAAAAAAAAGAACAACCAATACAAGCAATTCTTGATACACTTACTGACGCTAGAGTAGTTTTTACTGGGAAGGTAAGAGATTTTTCAAGAACAGAAGAAGGAGGGTTTACCTCAGGGGAAATTTTTCTTAATTCTTTTGATGGAAAAAACCATGAGTTAAAGATTTGGTACCAGAACGAGTATCTTCTCTCTTGGTTAAATAGCAAACCATTTGTTACCTGTCCAGATGGAATTTATATTGTAGATTCTAAAACAGGATATGGTTTAACTCCGTGGGAGAAAGATTTTGAAAAAGGTAGAAAAGTTACAGTTTTGATAAGAGACGCTCCAGAGATTTGGCGAACAGAAAAAGGATTACAAATATTCGGACCTAGAGTTTTCTCAAAAAATTGGCCAGCATATAAAAGAGCAAGTGCGTTCAAACTATAGGCTGCCAAAGATTTTTTCCAAAATTTAGAGACAAAAAGAAAAACCCCCAAAGAATATAAAAATAACTCGCATTTCATACTTTCTTTGCCAAATCCATTCTTTGTAACTGTAGATAATCTAACAGCTTGTTTTCTAATCTTGAGAACCCATAATCTCTACATTTCTTAATGGCTATATACTGCAAGGCTGGACCTAGAGGATCACCATTCTTAAACTTACCAACCTGGATAAAAGCTTCCATAAAAATACGCATCTCTAGAACTTCAATTTGATTTAACCTTTTTTCGTACTTTTTCAGAAGTGGAGAAATTTCAGCGTATCTTTTAAGAGAATATAACTGTTGAGCAATAAGTAAATCTGCGTAAGCGTGTTCCATGAAAGTAGTTTTTGATGTTATTTCCC
>JAEOUK010000628.1 GCA_016839385.1 Promethearchaeota archaeon | reverse complement strand
CAATAAATTTCTCTATTTGAGTATTTTGATTATTGTTTTCCATTTTAGAAATTACCTTTTATTATTAGATTTGAATAGAACGAAAAAAGAAAGGTATTTGGGATTACAAATTTTATTTTTCAGGCTCAGGGGGCTTTACTTGTATAATTTCATATTTCTGAGTTCCCATCCCAAGTTCTTCTCCATACTCAAACTGCACTTGTCCTTGGGTAAAATCGTGTAATCCTTTAAATTTGTCCTCTCCTGGTTCAAATCCACTTTTCAATCGACTTGTTTTCAAACCGTGTGCGTTATTGACAGCATCATAACAAGCTTTATCGATAGCCACTGGATCTGATGAAGCGAATACACCGATATCTGAAACGATTATAGGTTCGCTAGTGTTAAAGCAATCACACTCAGGAGTAATATTAATTGCAAAATTAAAGAATCCGATTTTCTTTTCATGCTCTTTCCAAATTCCATATGCGTATTCAGTCATCCGCTCAGTAAAGGGAATAATATCTTCTCCCCAATCAAATTGAATTGCGTGCTCAGGACATACTCCCACACATGTTCCACAGCCAATACATTTAGTATCATCCACGACTGATTTTTCATCTACAAAAAAGATAGCATCTCCGGGGCAATAACGGGAACATGTTTTACATCCTGTGCATTTTTCTGGATCTGATTTCGGTTTTAAAGCATGCTGTTCTTTCTTCCCTTCGACAGAACCTCCACCCATTCCTATATTTTTGATAGCTCCACCAAACCCAGCCATTAGATGTGCTTTAAAATGAGAGATCACAATCATTGCATCTGCGTATACTAAATCGCTTCCAATTTTTACAGTTTTAAAATGCTTTTTATTGATTTCCAAGGCAACATAGTTCCTTCCTTTCAATCCGTCAGCTATTATAACGGGACAATTCACAGTAGCATAAGTAAATCCGTGAAGATATGCATTATAAAGGTGATCAGTTGAGTTATGTCGACTGCCCACATAGACTGTATTGCAGTCAGTCAAGAAAGGTTTACCACCTGCTTCTTTGACTTTATTAACAATTATTCGCGCATACCATGGAGGAATGAATGTATTGTTTCCAATTTCCCCGAAATGCATTTTGATAGCTACTAAATCTCCTTTTTTTATCAATTTAGAGAAGTCTGCTGCGTCCCAGAGCAGTTTAATCTTGTTTAGGATGCTAGTTTCGTAGCTATCTGCCTTTGCTTCACTAAAAAATACTAAACTCTTATTTACAGTTTTCGACATCTTACTACACTATTAGTTTTGAGGATTATAATGCTATTGGTCTTTCTATATGTTTTCGAATTCTGGATCAAGAAAATTTCAATTCGAACACGTGCGATAAAAACAAATTGATTAATTTTAGAGAGATATGAAGTTAAACAACCTTAAAAAGAAAATTCTTCAAATTAAAGTCTCAATTCTTTTTTATTTTGCCTAAGCTAATACAGTGGTATGGAGAATGGTGAACTTCCATTATATCTAGACACGTTCAGATCCTTTGCAGAAAGAGCTGCAGATCTTGTTTCTCGAATGACATTGGATGAAAAGATCGCTCAAATGTCGTTTTTTACACCACAAATTGAACGTCTTGGCGTAAATAAATACAATTATTGGTCAGAATGCTTACATGGTGTTCTAACTAAAAAGAAAGCAACCATATTCCCACAAGCAATAGGTCTAGCTGCAACATTTAACACAGATCTACATTTTAAAATTGCAACTGAAATTTCCAACGAAGCACGGGCAATCAATAATACATATTTTCCATACGATAGCCCCCGATTCGGTGGTTTGACTTATTGGAGCCCAAACGTCAATCTTTTCCGAGATCCTCGCTGGGGAAGAGGTCAGGAGACATATGGAGAAGATCCGTATCTATCCGGGAGATTTGGTGTCGTTTTCGTAAAAGCTTTACAAGGTCATGACTCGAAATATTTCAAGCTCATCGCAACTCCGAAACATTTTGCAGCCGGGTCTGGTCCTGAACAAGATAGACATAAATTCAATGCAATGATGTCAAATAAGGATTTGTTTGAATCCTATCTCCCTCAATTTCGAGATTGCATCGTAGAAGGAAAAGCATACTCAATTATGGGGGCATATAATCGACTCAATGGAGAACCTTGTTGTGCAAGCCCTACTTTACAAAAAGTTTTGCGTATAGATTGGGGCTTTGATGGATATATGGTTTCTGATTGTGGAGCTATTCGCAATATTCATAAAGATCACAAATATGTAAATTCAGGTCCCGAAGCTGCAGCACTCGCTGTTAGAACAGGGTGCGAGCTTAATTGTGGATACAATTATAAGCTCCATCTTAAAAAAGCAGTCGAACAAAATCTCATATCAGAAGATGAAATTACCCATGCTGTAGAGAAATTATTTTTAGCTCGCATGAAATTAGGGCATTTTGATCCTCCTGAGATGGTCCCATTCCGAAAAATCCCTTATGAAGTTGTAAATAGTGAACAACATCAAAACCTCGCAATAGAAGCAGTCAGGAATTCAATTGTGTTGTTAAAGAATGCAAATGATATCCTTCCGCTAAATAAATCATTGAAAAATATTGCTGTGATTGGACCGAATGCTATTGCAGAGAGAGAATTATTGGGAAATTACGTTCGAAAATCGTTTGAAATCACATCCATTCTAAAAGGAATTAAATCAACCGTGAGTAAAGGCACCAAAGTAACATACTCTTGGGGATGTTTTAGAAAAAGAAGAAGTTTTGTGGGCGAATATCTTGCCAAGTACATTATTAAAGATTGTGACGTTGTAATCTTGGTTATGGGACTTGGACAAGATTTTGAGAGTGAAGAAAAACGAAAAGGAAATGCAGATCGAGAAAGCCTGAATCTCCCTGAGCATCAAATAGAATTTATGAAAATGATGCATGACTATGGGAAACCAATAATTCTAGTGGTTACGAATGGATCTCCCCTCTCTTTGAATTGGTCTCAATATAACGTAGATGCAATTATAGAGGCATGGTACCCAGGAGAGAAAGGGGGAATTGGCGTCGCAGACGTATTATTCGGTAATTATAATCCTGCAGGAAGACTTCCCATCACATTTCCAAAATCAGTTGACGATATTCCACCTATAGAAGATTATCGCATGGATGGAAGAACGTATCGCTATATGTCAAAAAATCCTTTGTATCCATTCGGATATGGTTTAAGCTATACGGAATTCAAATATAGTAACTTTACAATCAATTCAAATAAGATCCAGTCAGGGGAACCCCTTATTTTATCTGTAGATGTAAGAAATATTGGAAAAGTTAAAGGAGATGAAGTAGTGCAAGTATATATCCAGGATCTTGAAGCGTCGGTCAAAGTTCCGAGATGGTCATTGCAGGAATTTGAACGAGTGACCTTAGAGCCAAGTGAATCCAAAACAATTCAGTTTAAAATTAAACCTCGACAATTAGCTATAATCAATGAGGAGGGGAAACGTGTCTTAGAACCGGGATCTTTCAGGGTATATATCGGAGGTTCTCAACCTGATGAAGTCAGTGAACGTCTGACTGGTAAAAAAGTGTTATTTAAAAATTTTGAAGTGGAAGGAAATTCTAGAGAATTGATATACTAATTCCAATTTTTCATTTTCCCAT
>JAEOUK010000627.1 GCA_016839385.1 Promethearchaeota archaeon | reverse complement strand
CATTGAAAAAAAGAAATGTAGCAAAAACCTCTTTAATATATAGCTACAATAGTTTTATTATCTTATATCCTTAGAAATATAGAATTAATAAGCAGAGATTCGAATAATGTCATCAGATCACCAAGATAAGTATCCTTCTCTGGAAAATTTCAAGGAAATTAAAGAAGAATTGAAAAATAGTGATAAGAACGAAAATTCTCCAGAAGCATTAATTTCTGTTAGAAACCTATCAAAAGTATATAAGTTAGGAAATATAGAAGTTCCAGCATTAAAGGATGCAAATTTTGACATTCCTAAAGGACAAATAGTATTTGTTGTTGGACCCTCTGGATCTGGAAAAACTACACTCTTAAATTTAGTCGGTGGTATAGATTCTCGAACTAAAGGATTAATTTACATTGATGGTCAAGACATTACCCAATATTCAGCAAGAAAATTGACTATTTTCAGAAAAAATAATCTCTCATACGTTTTTCAATTTTATTCATTGATTCCAACTCTAACTGCAGTAGAAAATGTTGAATTGACGATGGAATTAATGAATGTCAATAAAAAAACGATGAGACAAAAAGCACGAGAATATTTAGAGTTGGTAGAGTTAGTCGATCGCATGCATAATTTTCCCTCACAATTATCTGGTGGTGAACGTCAAAGGGTTGCAATTGCTCGTGCATTAGCAAAAAGCCCCAAAATATTATTAGTTGATGAACCAACTGGACAATTGGATCAAGAAACTGGTGATAGCATTGTTAATCTCGTCAGAAAAATAGCAAAAGAGAGTGGCATTACAGTAATTCTTGTTACCCATGATCGAGAATTAATAAAATACGCTGATAGAGTCATCCAACTACGCTCAGGGAAAATTATTAGTGATAGTTGAAGCAAAAATTAGTAGGGAGTTGTCTGAATGAAAAGAATATTCAAAGCAGTTATTCGGGACATCTGGCATCATCATTGGCGAAGTTTAATTACATTTATAGCTATTTTCGCCGTTATTGCCTTTCCTGTGGCTATGTTTAACGTGAGTCCCAATATCAGCAACTCAATAGAAAATAATAATGAAAAATATAAATTAGCACACTTGGACGTGCGTTTTTCCAGCGGAAATGAAAGTCTAGTTCCCCTGATTAATGAAAGTATCAATCAAAGTTTGGATAGATATCCTGAATTTATTGAATCTCGATTTTTGGGAAGGGGAAAAGCAAGAATTGGAGAAGAAAACGAAGCTTGGGAAGCTGCTCAATTGGTAGGAATACCTAATTCAGTAAATCATTCTACTAATCAATTTTTAATGGAAAGAGGTAACACAACCTTGGGTGAAAATGAGATCTATGTGATCGATTCTTTCGCAGAAGAGTATTCACTTGAAATTGGTTCTAATATAACAGTTTTCATTGGATTTTCTGAAGTAAATCTAACCATTGCGGGATTAGTACGTTCATTAGAATTTCTTAGTTATGGCATTAATCAAGAGTGTATAGTCTACTTAGATGATGCATTACTTCATGATCTTCTTGGAATTCCTCAATTCATAATAAATAGCATTACTATCTATTTCTGGGAAGGGATATCAGTCGAAGAGATTTCTCAGAGTGCGACAAACATTCAAGAAGTATTTGATTTTGAGGGAATCTCTATAGCATACCAATGGCTACTTCGAGAGGTGAGTGTTAGCGCAGTTTTAAATGATGCACTCGAACTTGCATCTTCATATTTGAATACCGCTGCTTTAATTGTCGTAATTATTGTGGGAATTGTTATTTTTATTATCACAAAACGGTATGCTTTGGAACAAAGGAAACAAACAGGTACTTTATTTGCATTTGGTTTCTCACCAAACACCATATTGCGTGCTTTTTTACTACGCACATTCCTTATTTGTATAATAGCTATGGTTTTTGGGGTTTTAGGTGGTTATGGTATTCTTTGGATCATATTAGAGGTATTAATAGGTCAATGGGGCTTAATCAGTATTTCACCGAGTCTCTCTCCAATTATTCTAGCAATAATCTTGAGTTCCAGTCTAGTTATGACAATTTTGTTCACGTATCTTGCTGCTAAATCAAATGTGAATCTCACTCCATATGAAGCAATTAGAGGAAAACTTAAAGGATATTCTGGGACTAGATTGAGGTTTATGTCTAAATGGAAGAATTTATTTAAATATCCGATTCGGAATCTATTTCGGAATAAAGGTAGGAGTATATTAACCTTCTTTGCTTACGCAGGCAGTGTGATGCTTGCATTTTCTTTGATTGTAGCACAGTCTTCTGTATTTACTACAAAGGATGTCTATTTTTCCGAACAAGTGAAGTGGGATATTAAAGCTGTTTTTGTTCCAGGATTTAATCCACTGACTTATTCTACACTTTCGAATTTTTCTGGAGTTGATGATTTTGAGCCTTATCTCGAAACCGTAGTTCAAGGAGTTGATGATTTCGAAAGTTTGGTTTTTCTTCGGGGTATAGACGAAAATAGTAGTATGATAGATATTGATCTTCAAGAAGGAGAGTTATTCACGAATTCAACAGCACACGAAATCATCTTGTCTATATATGTTGCGGAACAATTGGAATTGAACGTTGGCGATCCATTTGATTTCATGTTAATGGGACACCAAATAAACACCACAATTGTGGGATTAAATCGCGATTTAGAGTTAACGATCTCTATCTATATGCAAATATCTGCATTACAAGACATATTAGGATTCTCTCCCTATAACGGAATGTTATTGAAAGTAAACGCAAATGATTCGAATTCGGTAATTGAAGAATTCAACACAAATCAAGAAGTTGCATTTGCTTTAACCAAAGGAAAATTTGAAGAGAGAATTTCCAACTTGATCAACACTCAGACCATTATTGTAAATGTTATGGTAGCGTT
>JAEOUK010000626.1 GCA_016839385.1 Promethearchaeota archaeon | reverse complement strand
CGTCGTTTATCATTATTCATTTAGACTTCAACCTATGTGCTTCAATATTTAGTAAAGACACTTCCAAATTATCATCCAGTGTTAAAATTGCTGCATTTCCTTGCTTGCTTGCACCTGGATTTACACATTTTGTCGAACCGATGATCTCAATTCCCTGACTTTCATGTACATGGCCACAAACACAGTATGTAGGATTATATTTCTCAATAATTTTACGAATAGAATGACTTCCGATATGCTGTCCACTGAATACGAGATCTAAAGATTTACTAAATGGAGGGTTATGTACTACTAAGATGACAATATCTTTTTCTTTGAAATTCAATCCTTTGAAAAGAATATCCAAGCTTTGTTCGAATTCTTCTTCTGAAAAAACCATATTATTGAAGATTCCGGGAAGCGCTCCACCAAAACCAATTAGATGAATTTTTTTTCCACTAGTTAGTGTCAGAGTAGTCAAGCGATTATGGATGGGGTGAAAATTTTCAGGTATTCCCTCAAATTCACTAGCAACATTTTCATACTCTCGATTACCGGGAACATAATAAACTGGAATTTGTACAGGAATTTTATCACGAATGCGTTGGTAAAACTTTGCATTTCGACTTACATTCTTTGCACCTATTGAAATATCTCCAGCAATTACTACAAACTCTAGATTCGTAAAGAAATCATCAGAAAACTCAGGAGTATATCCCTCTATATCAGCTATCAACAAGAAACTCATGATTTTAACACAATTTTCTAATTCTAAATAGGAAGTTTTTTTTGTTGTAATTAAAATTTCTTACTAAGAAAATGTGTCTTGCAGTTCCCGGTAAAGTAGTAGAAATTAATGGTGCCTTGGCAGTAGTGGATTTTAATGGGGTGCAAAGAGATGTAGTAATTGGGTTATGTCCTAATGTAGAGCTTGGATCCTATGTTGTAGTGCATGCGGGGTATGCTATTGAAACTGTAGACGAAGAAGAAGCTTTAAAATCTATAGAATTGTGGAAAGAAATGATTGAGAAAGAAGAGGAATTTGATCAAAACAAATTTCTTTAAGCTACGTCTTCCGGTTTGAGTTTTCCTTTCTTAATTAACGCCATTATGACTAATTCCAGATAAGATGTTAATATAGAATCCTCTTTAGAATATCCCAGTTTTTCCATCATCCCAAAGATCACCTTCTTCCCGTCTTCCATCTCTTCTTCATCATTCGCAATAATTTCACATTCTGAATAATATCCCTCTAAATGTTCAATTTTATCAATTAAAATCTCAATATGCAGCGTATTAAAATCGAGTGTGTATAAGCGTCGATTTTTTTGAAGAGTAAGAATTGGTCGTATCCCAATAGATGTAAGAATTTTTTTGAGATTGTCGGGATCATCAATAGTAGCTACGAGTTCCTTGCGAGTTTTAGTTTCTGTATCGATTTTTGGACCTTTATAGGTTAGATCTGCGGATTTCTTTAATTCCAGTGTATCTGCGACATCTTTATCATATTCTTCTATTCGACGTAAACGTAGTGCTTCGTCAGTTTTTGCGAAATCTCGTTGACCTTTGGGTAATTTGAAGTAGGTGTCAGTATGATTTATATCCATAACATATTGGGCACCGAGTTTTATGAGATCTTCTTCATATTTCTTCTTATCCCGTAAATGAAATTTCACTTCTACTTCTAATGGCATTTTATCGTCATTAGATCTTTCGCAATAAGCAGTAAAAAAATCCTATGGTATTATGAATATGTGGTAAAAGACGTCTTGCTTTCAACAAATCTTCAGATAATTCCATCCCAAACACATTTATATACCCTGGCAACCCCCAATCATCGTTTACGGGTAAAATTTCAAGATTATTATAGGAATCAAGTGCTTTTTGTATCACAAACTCATTTTCTTCAGGAGCAATAGAACATGTGGAATACATAATATGACCACCCGATTTTACCGATTTAATTGCAGATTGAAGGAGGGAAAATTGTTTTCGCATCATACCAGTAATATCAGTTAAAGATTTACTAGTTTTTCTGCTTGGATCGTCTCGAATTAACCCCTCTCCAGTACATGGAGCATCTAATAAAATTTTATCTGGATTAAAACTCATTTTATGAAGCATGTTTCCAGCAAAGTGAAGAACAGTGGTATTTCTTACTCCACAACGTCGAATATTGTAAATTAGAGACTTTAGGCGTTTCTTATTGTTATCCAATGCAAAAATATGTCCCTCATTTTCCATAATTTGTGCTAAATGTGTAGTTTTCCCACCAGGAGCAGCTGCCATATCTACTACAAGATCGTTTTTCTGAGGATTGAGATAGATGGGAGGAAACATTGATGCAATATCTTGAATGTAATATTTACCCATTAAGTATTCGTGAGTAGAACCGAGAGTGGCAATTTGCTTTCCATGAACTATTTGGGAAGATTTTGCTACTTGACGTCTACTTTCTTTTTGGATTTCAGTTTCTTCCAGAAATGAAGGTCTACCCCATTCCAAATTCTTCAAAGTGGTGGGATCACGTTCGAATCCTGTTTTTTCATATCCAGGTTTAGGTATCTGAGAAGGGTGAGGTTGTTCGTAAGGTATATTATTTTCAATAGTATAAGCATATGGAATGAAATTCGATTGATTCAGTTTGTATCCTTTAGTTGATAAAGATGATACTACATTTTCAGGTGAGGATTTCAAAGTATTGATACGTAAAGACAAAGGAGAAAATGTCTCATTCTTCTGTAATAATTGATGTGTTTCTTCCTGTCCAAATAATGAAAAGTATCGTTCTATCATATAAGGCAAATACCCATAATTCTCAGCTAATTCGCGAGCAGAGTCACTAATTGTTGGCTTATATACTTCAAAATTGAACTCCATTTAGAACCCCCTCCGAATATAGTACCCATAATCGATCAGATTTCGTAGCTCAAGGCGTTCATCACGTTTGTAAATATAGCCAATTCCAATGAAATATCCATCAGAGTTTAGCATGAATATGACATCTTTTCGATTCAGTGATTTTGGAGATTCTTTGAAATCTTCGGGTTTTAAATTGTTACCATAAAGGAATGACTTAGAACCTTCTTCAGTTACTTTTATGGTTTTAAGCTTAAAGAGATTTTTAGCATGATATTGATTGAATAGATATTCAGCGCCTTCTAAACTTAAAAGAAATTCTTTTCCTTTCAAAAAACCGAAATATATACCCGTGTGCTGTAATATCTTGTAATCACGTATTAATTTCAAATATCGCTCCAATCTTCTGGGCACTAAGAAGATTTCTGCATAATTATCATATCTAATGTAGATATTCAAGGATTCCTCTGTTAAGTGTGTCCAAATTTGAGAGGAAATCTGATTTATTCCATCTTGGATATGCTGTAATTGTTTTTTAGTCGCAAGATGAAAGACATCGTGTTTTTTTTTGGAGCTCATGTTGATAAATATGTATAAAAAAGGGAGTTTTTTGGACTTTACGTTTCTAATTCTAACTTCACAGAAATATTCAAGTCCAAACTTCACACTTTGCTCTAAGTTTCGAATCTTTATCTAAAAATTAAACATCGATCTTATCAATTAACAGCAACTCTGCAATAGTTGCGAGAAATGAGTGAAATGAAATGAACAAAACAAAATCAAATTATTTTTTTGGTATTGCCCTTGTGGTAATTTGCGGGTTAAGTTGCATCCCAATTGCATTTGCAGCTGAGCAACGTCCCCTAGACGACTGGTTTTATGATGTAAATGGAGATCCTCTTAATGATTGGCTTATGGGATTTGGAAATATCGATTTCTCATTATACCCTCTTTTTGATAGATATTTTGATTTTACACCAATCTGGGATACTGATTACTCCGGG
>JAEOUK010000625.1 GCA_016839385.1 Promethearchaeota archaeon | reverse complement strand
TTGGATTGTGTCAACGCATATCTCATAAGGAAAATAGTAATATCGATTTAGATCTTCCGATTTGAATTTTTCTGCAAATAGCGTTAGATAAGAATATATCTCCCATTTGATGTTTAAAGAACCAGAAAATACGTTCTGGATTCGAATACTTAAGGTTTTATGATTTTGAAGTGTTTCATAACATTTAGCAATCAATTTAAATAAATATCCATAAAAACATGCCTTAGATGGAAAAGAATCATACAATTCTTGGTCTAGATTAAGATGAATTAGGGCAACTTGATCGGAATAATTTTCATTTTCCTGAAGCAGAGACATGTAAAATTCGTTATATTTCCTTATTATATTGTCTCTGTCCTCACGTTTGGAATTATTACAGAAATTTTTTATTTTTTTGAAATTTTCCTTAGTTAATTCCTTTTTTAATTTTTTTTCTTCATATAAAAACTGGTCTAGAAGAGAAATTTCTTTATTTTCATTCAGATTAAGTAATCTGGAATAAATGAACTGTAAATAATCCCGAACACGCTTCAAATTGTTTTTTTTTACAGCATTCCTTAAATTATTCCAAAAGACTGCAAATACATCTTCTTTTTTATTTTCAAATTTTTCTTTTTCTTCTGTTATGATGGAATGTATTAAATCAACGTTTAAATTGGGTTCATTAATTAATTTCACGAAAGTGATAAATTCTCTTTCTATCTCATAATCTAAATAAAGTTTTAATTGATTTTTTTGAACACGACCTAAACGAACATTTAATACTTCATATATCCTTTTTGAGACTTTTTTTATCAATGGAGCAGTATAATTATAAGAATCCAAGATAATCTGTTCGATAATCTGTTCTGGAAGATCGCGGTAATTTTGGGTAAAACTAAAGTCATTCTCAATATATTCTTCAATTATTAATTTAAAATCGCTATTTGCAAAGAATTTATTGATTAGTTCTTTACTACTACACTTTGAATTCATTTTACACATTCTTCGAATGATTATATCGAGATTTTATCCCTACTCAAATTAAATACTATTATTTGCGATTTATTAGATATAAAGGATGAAAGTGCAGATAAAAAAAGGTAATCTACCCCTTAAAAAAGGGATAATAATTGAATTGTTTATTTTTTCTTGCGTTTGATTATTAATGCTGCCGGAATAACTCCTATAGTTATCGAACCCAATAGAATCGGTACTGAAAATCCGGGTATTATAGGTTCAGGCTCCGGTTCCGGTTCATCTTCAGTTGGAAAATCGTCTAATAATTCATCAGGGTATTTGATCTCATGTACATACCGACCAGCGTGATACTCCGTTTCATAATCAGTTCCATTCCACTCCGTGTAATATGTGGAGGTAACAATCTCTGATTGTAATAAAATATTGGAAGCTACCCCATACGTGAGATTTAGGTCACTACTGGTTGTCACATTTTGCCAGTGACCACTATCATCAATTGAAAAATCAATATCCAAGCCATATACGATGTTCCGTTCTGTCACACTATCTATTGTGCTCGAATTGTAATTATGTCCGAAAGTAGCTCCAAACCCTTGCGCTAGAATGTATAGAAAAGCGACGGCAAACAAAATATCATCAAGAACAAATCCCATAGCTAGTAATACATATGTTTGATCTGCAGCTGAAAGGGTTTCAATTTGAGTTAAATTCGTTTGTTGTTCATTGAAAATTGATACGTATTTTGTGGTTAGATCGTTATCATAGATTTCAGGTTCTATTCCAAAGGATTCGTATTCCCAAATTCCGGAATCATTATATCCATGCGCAAGAACATCCGCTTCAGTCGCAGAGTAAAAATGTCCAGATATATTTAGATGATCAGGACCTTCTATTATTTCTGTGAAATTCACTTTTCTGTATGTAGTATTAGAATTAATTAGCTGCATACTTTCATCTAAGGCTTGTTGTGTATATTCCCAGACTAATTCTGTTGATGTATCGAACCATACAGCAGAAGAAGTTGCTTTAGCTGATGGAATGCATGAAAAAAAGATTACAGATGCCATTAGGCTTAAACTTAATATCAGAAATTTTGTTTTCTTCATTAAAATCCTGTCCTTATATTTAAATACTTAAACAAGAATCGGCACAAAAGTGAGTTTTTGAGGGTATTTAATCCTATGGGAATGGGAGAATGTTGTTGAAAAACGCGTAAAATTAATGTTCTTCAACAAAATAATCGTGAAACTGGCAATTCTCAGACAGATTTAAATACGTGTTGACACTTTGGTAAGTATGAGAGAAGCAATTCAAATAATTAAAAAAAAATTCCATTTTGTCTTATACATATCTATTTTTAGCCTAATAGTGTTTTTTCCAAATTCTGAGGTATCAAATTTTTCTATAATAAAACAATCAATACCAAACCAATCAGTAAGCGAATCTACAGATACATTTCCATTTTGTATCACGTCCAGTTATTTTGGAGGAACCAATGACGAGAAAGGGGTATCTTATAATTTTTATGATATAGCTGGAATTGCCGTTGATTCTCAAAACAATTATATAGTTTTAGGAAAAACAAATTCGGATGATTTTCCGACACTTAATGCATTCCAACCTAATCGGAGTGGAGATTTTGACATCACTATTTCAAAATTCTCATATGATGGGGAATTACTCTTTTCAACCTACTTTGGAGGAAGTGGGATTGATAATGGAAATGGTCTTAAAATTGATTCTGATGATAATGTTGTGTTTGGAGGTGTAACAAATTCATTAGATTTTCCGCTAATGAATCCATATCAAGCAACACGTTTTAGCGGAGGAGAGCGGAATAATGATGTTTTTTATGCAAAATTAAGTGCAGATGGTCAAACTCTTTTATATTCCACTTATTTTGGGGGAACAGGAGGAGATTTTCTATATACCATCGCAATCGACTCAAATGACAGAGTAGCTCTTACCGGAACCACATCCTCAGAAGATTTACCCGTAAAAAACGCCTATCAGACGACTAAAGCGGGTGGAAATGACCCTTATGTAGTAGTTTTTGAGCCTGATGGTCAATCTCTATCATTCTGTTCATATATTGGAGGAGCTAATAATGAACAGGCTTGGGGGCTTGATTTCGATTCCCAAAATAACTTGGTACTTGGGGGGTACATGGATGACTATTCATCAGTTGGTGAGGTTTTCCAATCAAGTAGTAATGGATTGATGGATAATTATGTTGCAAAATTCGATCCAGACGGAGATATCCTCTTCCTAACCTTTTGCGGAGGAACCCAAACAGATTATCTGCGTAAACTTGCTGTTGATTCGCAAGATAACATCTATTTTACCGGTCAGACCTATTCTGAAGATTATCCTACCAAAAATCCTTTTCAAAGAAAATTAAAAAGCACTTCGGATGCATTTCTATCTAAACTTTCCTCTGATGGAAGTCAAGTTTTATTCTCAACTTATTTTGGAGGGGATGCTACCGATCTCTCATTATCAATCTGCTTTACATCAGACGATGATCCTGTAATTACAGGGTCCACAAAATCCTCTGATTTTCCGACAACAATACTCCATGAAGAGTTTTACGATCCATCGCATAGCGATGATGACGCGTTCGTAGCGGTTTTTTCTGGACCAAAAGGAAATTTAAGGTACTGCACAAAACTTGGTGGCACTTCTTTTGATCGAGGGATTTCTGTCTCAATTACCAATAATGACACGATAATATTAATGGGTTTTACCAATTCTGATGATTTTCCAATAAAGAATGCCTTTCTGGATTCTCTGCAAGGAGAAATGGATATGTTCATTACTCATTTATACATCGAGGAATCTCCAAAAGTACCTGGCTA
>JAEOUK010000624.1 GCA_016839385.1 Promethearchaeota archaeon | reverse complement strand
TTATCGGTTGCACAAAAAATGATTTCGAAATTTTTTAGTAAATCTTTGCTGTAAATTTTTTGAATTAGTTTTACTTTATTTTTTTTTGATAAATCCTTTAAAGGTTTACAAATTTTGGGGGCGACTACGGTCACTTTTGCATTGTATAAGAGAAGTGATTCAGTTTTTCTTAATGCAACATTCCCACCTCCAATAACCAGGCAAGGATATTTACGAAGACTAACCAGGATGGGGAAAAAGATTGAATTTTCGTTTCTTTTCATAGAATAATCCCTTGTGCATCTCAAATTTTGGCAATAATACTGAATAATACAAAGAGATTCTAAAATCCGTAATCGTGGTGTTGTTTATAAGCTTTCAACAGTAATGAGTCAATAAACAACTATTAAATCAGTAGGAATTATAATGACTAAAATATGTTTAAATCTTTTGTACCGAAGGCCGGACTCGAACCGGCACGAGGTGTGAGCCCCACTGGATTTTGAGTCCAGCGCGTCTACCAATTCCGCCACTTCGGCAAGAAATTAAAAAAGATTTACATGCAAATATAGACTTCATAAAATTATGAAACCAAATCTGATGAGTCTTGGAAGTGTAAATAATGTCGTTTGTCCTTCCAAGAATTCTACATTGATGCAATCGTGTCGGTAAAAAAAGAACCTGAATATAAATATCACATTTCAATCTTGGAGTAGCTCTTTTTATATCTTAGGATATCACCCAATTTTTTACTTTTTTAATAACTTACGACAGAGATGACATAACGACACAATTGGCACTATAATTGGTTTTAAGAATGTATGTTCAAAAAATATAAGGTAGGAGATATGAATAAACATTTACAGCAAAAACAAATCTTTGAAACATTCTTCAATGATGAAGAAATGCCCATACTTTCTGGCGATGAACCTTGTTTGGATCCTGATTGTGTGGATGAAGAAAAAATCTATGAAATAATAGATCAGAATGGCTATGAGCATATTAATATGAATGAGCTCGAGCTTGATGATTACGACGATTTTATGCAACTATAATCTTTAATATTAGGGGAAATATGAGAACATTTATTGGAAAAGAGGGTTACTACGATATCGAGGATAACGGTAATATTATTCAGCGTATGGTAGATAGCCTCGGTAGATTTACAGGGATTGCAAAAGAATATAAGGACATCAACAAAATCCCAAATCCCTTCGATAGAGATGCAATAAAAAATATGCTGAAGTTGTTAAAGATCTATACTTTTGTAGGCCGTTGTTAATAAGACAAAGAATTTTGATCAGTTAATGTGATTCAGGATTAGGTTCCTCGAATCAGGAAAAAAATAAACATTTTTTATTTACCCGCCTGTTCTATTTTAGCCCAAGAATCTCTTAATGTTACGATCCTGTTAAACACCGGTAAATTCTCTCTACTATATTTAGTATCCACACAAAAATAACCTGTTCTTTCAAACTGAAATTTTTCTCCCGGCTGAGCACTTTTTAAGGAAGGTTCAAGTTTACAATTCTTTAATATTTCCAGAGAATTCGGATTTAGAAAATCAGTGAAATCTTTTCCTTCAGATCCTTCGGGATCTTCGACAGAGAAAAGTCTATCATACAATCTAACCTCAGCTTCAAAATATTCTTTTGCAGAAACCCAGTGAATTGTTCCTTTTGCTTTTTTCGAACTTGTTCCAGAACCACTTTTTGTATCGGGGAAATAAGTGCATCTTAATTCAAGCACTTCACCTGTTTTTTCATCTTTAACTACTTCATCGCACCTGATTATATATGCATAACGAAGGCGAACTTCTTTACCAACAGAAAGACGGTGAAATTTTGGAGGAGGAACTTCCCGGAAGTCATCTTTTTCAATAAATATTTCTTTTGAAAAAGGAATCGTTCTTGTTCCCATAGAAGGATCTTCAGGATTATTAATTGCCTCCAGTTCTTCTATCTGCTCGTCCGGATAATTAGTGATAACTAACTTTAAAGGATTAAGAACTACCATCACTCTTTTTGCATGTTTATTCAAATCCTCACGAACACTGAATTCTAGTAAGGAAACATCAATAGTATTTTCGCGTTTTGCAATTCCAACTCTTTCAGAAAAATTTCTAATAGATTCAGGTGTGAATCCACGTCTTCGTAAACCTGAAATAGTAGGCATCCTTGGATCATCCCATCCATCAACATACTTACCTTCAACCAGAGTTAGCAGTTTTCTTTTACTCATAATAGTATAACTTAGATTAAGTCTTGCAAACTCTATCTGTCGAACTGAGAATATTTCCAATTCTCTTATGAACCAATCATAAAGCGGGCGATGATTTTCAAATTCTAACGTACAAAGAGAATGAGTAATCCTTTCAATCGAATCAGATTGTCCATGTGCCCAATCATACATTGGATAGATGCACCATTTGTTTCCAGTTCTATGATGTGATTTGTGGAGAATACGATACATCACGGGATCTCGCAAATTAAGATTCGGAGAAGCCATATCAATCTTAGCTCTCAAGACGTGTTCACCTTCTTTGAATTCTCCATTTTTCATCTTCTGAAATAATTCAAGATTTTCTTCAGCAGAGCGATTTCTATAAGGACTTTCCTTTCCTAGTTCAGTTGGTGTTCCTCTCAGGTTTTTAATTTCTTCAGCAGAAATAGAATCAACATATGCTTTTCCTTTTTTAATCAACTTGATTGCATATTCATATAGTTGATTGAAATAATCAGAAGCATAATATTCTCTGTCACCCCAATCGAAACCGAGCCATCGAATATCTTCCTTAATTGAATCGACATATTCTTGTTCTTCCTTAGTGGGATTAGTATCATCGAAACGAAGATTACACAATCCTTTATAATCCTGTGCAAGACCAAAGTTAAGGCAAATAGATTTTGCATGACCAATGTGGAGATACCC
>JAEOUK010000623.1 GCA_016839385.1 Promethearchaeota archaeon | reverse complement strand
ACTTATCATCCCACAAGAAAAAATGGGCCGCGTGATTGCTGTTTTAATGTTGATGAGTTCAATAGCTTCCCCATTTGGGATGTTGATTGCTGGTCCTTTAGCAGATCTACTTGGTTCGATTCAATTACTGTACATTATCTGTGGAATTTTGAGTATTCTAATTATATCTGTAACAATGTACAGGAAATCAACAATAGAACTGATGAAAATTGCGAAAAAAGAGTTAAATAGATAATTTTATTTTTTTTCTTCAATAACGGATTCAGAGGTTTTATCATTTAAATCTGCGGATTCATGCATTTCGTCGAATTTGAAAAGTGGCGTTATCATTAATAATATTATAAATGCAATTATTGACAGTCCAGGAGTCAAATAGAATAGATAAATTATCGAAGGGAACAAATCTCCGATGTAACCCCATAAAACAAGACCCAAAGGCATAATTGATTTTATAATCGTAAATAGAGTGGAAAAAATTCTGCCTTGAAATTCCTTGGGAATAGTTACTTGTAAAATTGTGAATAATTGTGTGTCAATAAATGTTATTAATAAGCCGAATACAAAAGATATTCCATATATTGCCCAAAACCTCCATGTAATGTCATTCGGAACAATGGCTAAAATTATCATAGCAACAGACATTAGAAATCCATTAATTATTACTCCTCTCATTTTGGGTCTTTTCTTGATAAGCATTAAAATTATTCCCCCAACAAGCATGCCAACTTGAAGAGATGCCATCATGTAACCATATTCAGTCTCAAAACCACCATGATAATCCTTTACTACCAAAGGCAACAAGCTGAATAATGGAACCACGAAGAAGTTTGCGAGTGCAAATAAAATAAATGGGGAGAATAGCTTTGAATCTTTCATATATTGGATAGAAGTTCTGAAATCCTCCAGAAAATGAAGTTTTTCTTTCACTTCAGTTTTTACTCCTGGAATTTTAACAATTAGTAAAACGATCGCAGTAGGTATAAACGAAACAACGTCGAACCAATAAATTTGATTGATAGTCAAATAACTTAATATAAATGCACCCAAAATTGGAGTCACAATTGCCAATATGGACATTAGAATACGATCCAACGCATTAATTCTTTGAATATGTTTTTGCGGTACCATTAATCTATTAAGACTTGCGACTGCTGGCAGCTGAAATCCTTGACAAGTCCCTCTAATTGCCATTAATACCAGAATCTGCCATATTTGGAAGATTCCAAAAAAAAACAACATGATGAGTATGAAAGTAGCAAAAGCTTGGATAGCATCAGAAAATAAAAGTATTTTATTCTTTGATCTCCTATCTGCAATAACTCCTGCGAAAGGACCAACCAATATCATGGGAATCATGTTTGCCATGGTTGCTAAAGATAGAATAAAGGAACTTCCTGTTTCGATTGTTAAATACCATGAAACACTAAATGAGACGAGTTGAGAACCAATAAGACTGATATATTGTGTAAAAAAAAGCCATAAAAATCCATGAAAAGTCTTCTTTGGTACAATTTCTTCATCTTTATAATCCATAATTAGGATTTTATATCTTATTTTTTAAAGCTTCTGTAATCCATTTGATGATAATTTGATTTCTGGCGAAAATTTATATTTGCGAAAATGGCACTAGATTGACTTAAATAGTAATTCAATAAAATATTAACATCCAGAATTGATGGATATTGAAACGTCAAAGGTTTTAAAAATGTATGATTTTGAAGAAAAACTAGCAAAACTCACAGTAAAATATGCTTTAGATGTTCAACCTGGAGATCTTGTCTCAATTGAGGGATCTGAGGTTGCAAATCCTTTGAAATTAGCTATGTATGTTGAATGTATAAAAGCAGGAGCCCATGTAACAGTAACTGCAGGTTT
The DNA here is from genome assembly GCA_016839385.1 of Promethearchaeota archaeon. Next base: position 1,292 of record JAEOUK010000623.1, on the reverse strand, counting down.
GAGTGAAGCAGGAGAAGTATTCTATAAATATGCAAATGATGACCAGCTCATGTTTATTGGGCCTATTATGAAGACAATCATAAAGGACTTTAATAAACGGATTCAGATTTCTTCGGATTACAATAGGAAAAAAATGGCAAATGTTTCACCCGAAAAATTAAACATGTATGCAAAAAATCCCGAGTTTCCCGAATTAATGAAAATATATCAAGAGAGGATTTTGAAAAAGGAATTGAAATGGGTAATTGTTCCATATCCTTGTGATGCAATGGCACAAGAAGCTAATATGGGTAGTTCAGAATACAAGGAATTTGTTTATAATGCATTGAAATTGAATGAGGTTGATCCTGCAGCTTATTGGAAATCTGTTGAAGAAGATCAGAAGAAGAAGGTTGAATTTCTTAATACAGTTGATAAAATTCACGTAATTGGAGAAGATACTGATTTGACTCTATCTGTTAAAGGTAGACCATGGGAAAATTGCTGTGGTCATGAAAACCTACCAGATGGAGAGATCTTTACAAGTCCCATTGAAGATTCGGTTAATGGAAAAGTTCGATTTACTTATCCGGGAATATATCAAGGTAAAGAAATCGAAGATATCTACTTGGAATTCAAAGATGGTAAAGTAATCAAGGCAACCGCATCAAAAGGTCAAGATTTACTTGATGAAGTTCTAAAAATTGAAAATGCAAATATCTTGGGAGAATTCGCAGTAGGTACCAATTTTGGTATTACTAAATTTACCAAGAATATGCTATTTGATGAAAAGATGGGAGGTACCATGCATATGGCGCTAGGTATGGGATTTCCTGAAACCGGAAGTAAGAATCTACAGTGCGCAATTCATTGGGATATTCTAAAAGATATGAAAAAACCCGGTTCAAAAATCAGTGCTGATGGAAAAGTAATATATGAAGAAGGAAAATGGTTAATTTAGGATTTTCTTTTCATTTTTTTTCAGTTTTATTCTTGTGTAAGATATATTAGATTTGAATTCAATACTTCTTGCTATGATTTCGATAAATGAGAAAAGAACCATGAGATTGAAATCTTTTTTTCTCATTTATTCTCTATTAATTTTTCTGGTTCTTCTGTTCTTGGCAATTGCATTATTTCTTTATCCGGGAGGAAATTACGCTGATCATTTTGAAAATGGATATAGTTTAGTTTCAAATACCATTTGCGATTTAAGAGAACCAATAGCAATAAACGGAGAACCAAATTTATTTTCAAGTATTTTTGTCAAAATAAGCGCTATTATTGCTTGTATTGCAATGATGGCTTTCTTT
>JAEOUK010000622.1 GCA_016839385.1 Promethearchaeota archaeon | reverse complement strand
CAGTAGGAAAAGGCCTAAACATTTTAATTTTGATCATGCCAATATTTCTTCCCTGAGAGTTATATTCATCAACCACCTCACGCGCTGTACTAGAAATTGTTCCCGATGTTACCAAAATAAGATCTGCTGTTTTGCTTCCATATTGTTCCAAAACACCGTATTTCCGATTAAAAATTTCATTAAATTCATCATCAACTTCTTTTGCAATTCTTTTTCCCTCTTCCATAGCTTCTTGAATTTTGTACCGTTGTTCAAAATAATTATCAGGTAAAAATGCACCACCAAAAGATTTCGGATCATCTACATCTAATCTATATTTGGGGTTAAATTCGGGAAGAAATCGGTCGACATCCTCTATCGTTGGTATATCTACCAGCTCATATGTATGTGATAAAATAAAGCCATCTAGCATAACCATTGATGGTAGTAATATTTTCTCAGAAATTTTGTAAGCTTGAATAACTGTATCTAAAACCTCTTGATTACTTTCACAATAGAATTGTAACCATCCAGTATCTCTTTGAGATAAACTATCAGTTTGTTCGCACCACATGTTCCAAGGTGGAGACATTGCTCTATTAACGTTTGCCATTACAATGGGTAAGCGCGCTCCTGCCGCCCAATGTAATTCTTCGTGCATCAATGCAAGGCCTTGTGCAGAGCTTGCAGTAAATGTTCTGACACCAGCCGAAGCTGCGCCAATGCAACATGCCATAGCAGAGTGTTCCGATTCCACCTTTACAAATTCGCTATTCATCTGTTTAGATGCACACAATTCAGATAGTTCTTCAACAATTGTGGTTTGCGGAGAAATTGGGTAAGCGGAAATCAAAGCCACTCGTGAGAGCATAGCAGCATGAGAAACTGCGTGATTACCTACAATTACTTTCTCCATATTTCTTCCCTCTCTAAAATAATAACGGACCGCGGGCATTCTATTGCGCAGATTCCACAGCCTTTGCAATAGTCATAATTAATAGTAAGAGATTCTTCCTCTATTTGAATAGCAACGTCTGGGCAAACATTAATACAAATGCCGCAATTGTTGCAACTGCCACATTCAAAACACCTATTTGCCTCTCTAACTGCCTTATAGTTAGAAATCGGCTTATTTACTTCATGAAATCTTTTAGATCTTCCTTTTACTGAAATTTTTGGAAAAGCAGTTCTCTTAGAATTCATAAAAAAACTGAGGTTTATATCGTTTAACTCAACGATACTATTTTTCTTATTCTGAGTATGAAATGATTCTTTTTTCGTGATTAAATTGTCAATCGCTACTGCTGCCCGTTTTCCTGATCCTATTGCATCTGATACTGTACCACTTCCAGTGGCTACGTCACCTCCAGCGAAAATAAGTTCATGATTCGTTTTTCCAAAGTAATCTGTAACAATATGGTTACCATTCATACTTAGTTGAAGATCAGAGATCAGATTATCCGGATGGGATCCAAGTGCAAGAACAATAAAGTTAGCAGAAATTGTAAATTTTGTTCCTTTTATAGGAACAGGTATCGGCCTTAATCCATTTATTGAGCTATTCAATTCGTTTCTAATACACTCAATTTCATTTACTTTTCCATCCTTACCTTTTATTCTTGTTGGAGAACACAAATATTCGATCTTTACACCCTCTTTTAGGGCTTCGTCTATTTCACTCTTTATTGCGGGCATTTCTTCTCTTGTTCTTCTATAAAGAATCAAAGGTTTTTTTCCCATTCTCCATACTGTACGAGCTACATCAATCGCAGTATTCCCACCACCGATAATGACAACCTTATCACCAATATCTAGCTTTTTTTTGTTTGCAATTCTCAAAAATTCTACACCAAAAAAAACGCCTTCCAAATCATTACCTGGAATATTTAATCTGTGTTCAATTGTTGCTCCAGTAGCAATAAAGATTGCATTGAACTCTGACATATCGTTATTTAAAGTATCATAATCAATTTTAATTTTATTCGATAACTTTACCCCCATCTCTTGAATATTTGATATCTCGGTATGCAAAACTTTTTTCGGCAGCCGATATGTTGGAATTACGTTTAACATACCACCAAATTCCGATAAAGCTTCGAACACCTCAACGTTATAACCTTTTCTCGAGAGATGATATGCACAGGATAAACCTGCAGGTCCTGATCCAACGATACCTATTTTTTTCTCAATCTTTTTTGTTTGAGCCACTCTATTAATAGAAACTTCATTCAGATAGTCCCCCAAAAATCTTTCAACAGCATTTATTGAAACCGCTTCATCGAATCCTTTTCTAATGCAGCCATCCTCGCATGGATGATGGCAAACGCGACCGCAAATACCTGGAAAAGGATTATCTTCTAAAATAATTTTTCCCGCCTCTTCAAAATTTTCCTCTTTAACTTTTCCCATCCATCGTGGAATATTCTGTTCAATTGGACATTTTTTCATACAGTTCGAAACTTTTTCTCTTGAATATATGGGCCTAAGATATCTCCAGGCTCCAGTTTTATTCCATAAAGTAGGTTGCAATGAAATTGAAAGAGGAGGTACATCCTCAATTCCTCCGATAATAATCTTTTTCATATTAATACTCCCTAAGTCTTAACTTCTTCATATGCTTGAACCGCAGCATTTTCATTTGGCATATAATTACCTGGAAATGTTTCATGAATCGCCTTAATTAGAGAATCAATGCTAATAATTTTAGTAACTTTTAAAAAGCTGCCCAATATAGCGGTATTAACAATGGGCTCTGTCATTGAGCCTAATTTGTGTCTCAAAGCTATACTGCTTGCATCCACGGTAGCAACATTCCATTTGCGGCAGAACATTTCGTAATATTGCCTATCATTGCTGTTAATTACTATCCATCCGCCAGGTTTTAATCCACTTGTGATATCAACTATCTGGTGCATCAGAGGGTCAAGCACAACT
>JAEOUK010000621.1 GCA_016839385.1 Promethearchaeota archaeon | reverse complement strand
TTTTCCCAATTTTCCTTTTTCAAAGTAACTAAACTGATTTGAAAGTAACACATTTGCAGAGATTTTCTGAATTTTTCTCTTATTAATGATCAAATATGGATTATTCTTAACTAAAACACAAAGAGAGCAATTGAATCTATGGGTGTAATATAATGCAATCGAATCTGATGAAACACTCCATGAATGTTGAATTGGATCCTCTTTCATAAGATCTTGGGATAGCTGAAGAACATAAATTCCATGTCGCCCCATATTACCCGTGGATAATTCATGCAAAAGAATCACCGGTATAGAATGAAAAATTTTCTCCATTCGCTTTTTTACAAAAATTGCATTCATATCCATACATTTGATTGCTTTCCAATGATATTCTTCCTCTAGTTTCTCTTTTTCACTGTCTAATAAATACTGTTCCCGTAATTGATTAGCACAATCTCCACCTCCAACAATCACGATGTATCTCATAAATGGATTAACATTATTAAAAAAAATCTCAAGAAACTGATCTAAAATGTGAGTGTTTTCAAAAATACTTCCTCCAATCTTTAAGATCAAAGAAAATGCCATCAGATCACCCGATCAGGGTTTATTCTGTTTTGTAGCACTTGTTTTAAGAACACTATTCCCAAGCAAATGGCCGTAGAGAGGATATGTTCCTTCTCAGTGAGTGTCTTCATAAAAATCTGGTTTTCTTGAATGTTCAAATTTTTTAGTGCAGGAATTAAAACAATTTTTGCACCTAATCCAGTCACGTTAAACCTGATTTTTGAAATAGGTATGACAAATCTTCTTATGAATTCTTTAATTGATCTACGAATTGCATCTTGAACCATTTCTGTATGAGTTTTGTAAATATAATCTGCAATTTCCCTTATTTCCTCTTTCGTGATTAGATTGATATCTCCACATATTACTCGAGCAATTCTTGCATTACTTTCATCAATTGATTTTCCTCGACCATCCGCTGTGTCACAACTGTACTCTTGTTCCGTGATTAGTCCAAGAACTAAATAGACATCTGCCATAAGAGCAAATCGTTCAAAAGAAACTGGGCATAACATATCATGAAATGGTACACTCTTTACAATCGTTGCAATTGGAGGACGTAATACTCCCGTATAAAATAATTCGTAATTTATCAATCGGTCAGTGTCATTTTTACCGATTGTAACTGGTCGTCCGTCCTTAATTGGAATTAAATCCAATGTAGTAGATCCCATATCAAGAAGAATCCCCAACCTCTCGCGGTCTCCAAATACCAAGCTAGTTGCTATCCAGTTCGACGCAGAAACAGAAAGATAATTTGTAAGAGCTTGTTCAATAGTAATAAATTCTGCATCTACATTAATTAATTTCAGAAATTCGGGATTAAACACTTCTTGTAATTGCTCACAAATAATAGTAATTCCTTCTTGTTTCGTGGAAAAAGCATCGCTGAGTTCTGCAGTTATGGTAATAACCACTTGATAGTCAATTGATACCGCATTTTTGATCGATTTTTGGTGTTTCTTAAATGTAGAACCGCTTTTTTTGTAATAATATCCTGTATTTTTCAAATAGATATAGATAGTCTCGGAATATGTTTTGGATATATAAGAAAATAAATCATATTCGGCTTTTTTCTTAATATTCTTTAGAATTTTACTGAATTGAGATTTATTTCTCTGCCAAAATGGGAAATACTCTATGGAATAGAATAATGACTGAGAAAACCTCAATATATTCTTATAACGTTCTAAGTACTTCGGTTCAGACTCTCTTTCATAAGACTGAAAATCAAGACAGAGGAATGAAGTCTTGGTATTCGCTCCACCTATGTCTAAACTTAACACAAATTTACACTTCTCTAACATTCACAATTCTCTCGGGGGGACTATAAATATATCTGATTGGTTCCATGTCGATTTTGTTTTATCAAATTATAAAAATTATCCAATTGGTAGTCAAAAGATAATTCGTTATCCAAAAATGCTGCTAAATATTGCAAGATTTGAAATTCCATTTCTATTACTTTATTTGGTGTAAGATCAATAGAATCATGGAAATCTTTCTGTACATCTGGGATTTTTTCTGGATCGAGTGGAATTTTATTCCTTGTTTCTTTTCGTAGAACTCGGAATTTATTTGAAATATAGGATGAATTTGAGAATTTGAACCGATTTCCAGTCCTTTTTGTCTGAACTAAGTCAATTGAATCTTCTAGTTCTTTTAAACGTTCAAAAACCATATCTATGCTATATTTCCGTTCTATCTGTCGTCGATAAATATTCTCAATTTTACTAACGATTGTTTCTGTTGGGGGGGAAATTGACACATTAGAACCTTGAATCAAGTCAAAGAAGGGGCTCAAGACCTCTAATTTCAACCACATGATAATATTATCAATACGCTGTCTTTGAATGAAAGAAGTATCAGAGAATACTGTAATTTTATTTATTATCGAATTTTTCATCTGTTGTAAAATTTCTCCATAGTTATCGAATCGTGTAATTGTAGTAAAATATCCAATTACAGAAGCTGATATGAAATCACGTATTATTTTATCTAGGGACATGCGATTCAGTTCAGATTCTAAATATTCAGTCAAATCCTTTAATGTGGTAGAAGTCCCATCCAAAATTTCACGAAAAATCTCCAATATTCTTATTCGGAACTCATTTACTTCTGCAAAAGAGATTCTGGATGAATATAATAAAATATTTATTACGTTTGATAAGACAAATTTATCTAAATACGAAATAATTACATATTCTTCAATCGAATTTTGGAGTTCTATAAATTTTTCTTCAGGGATGGAAGAGAAATCTTTAGAAAATATATTAAACAATCGTAAGCGGAATAAAGATAGAGTTTCGACAATATACTCTTGCATAAGTTCGCTAATAAATCCAGATTCCTTGATAATTGCACTATACTTTGTTTTAAATGCATAATGCGATTGATTCTGAATAATGGAGTTTACAAACATATCACAAAGACTTTTTTGAAGAAATTTTATCTTAGATTGTTCAATATTTCCTGCAGATTCAATTATTATTTGAGATATGGAGTCCCATATGATAAAATAGAAGAAATCTCGTATTTCATTTTCAAATTTAGTCTTTTTTGACATGTATTCTTCTTCTCATTCAGTAAGAGCTGGAGGAGGGGTAACAAATAATATTAAAATTATGAACTGTTGACAATCTTTCTCTTACAGAAATTTAAAAGTACGCTTAGATTTTAATTGGGAACTAACATATACCGTGAGTTTTTTTTTATTTTTGAAATTTTGAGAGATCTAAATGGTATAAATTGTGCTTTCTGATCAAATCCAATAGTAGTTGGATCAATATATCTAAATTTTCTCCATCTTTAGCATTTGTATTTACATATTTTATATGATTTTCCTCAACTGCCAATTGAGTCATTAAATACTGTATCTCTTCGTTAGATGCAAGATCCATTTTGTTAAAAACAACGAGATAGGGAACATTTACCTTTTGAATAAACTCATGAAGGATCTCATTGAATAAAGAAAGTTGGCTATCAACCGAATATCCTGATGTAGAAGTGGGATCGAAAATGAATACGATGATGTTCGAGATTGTGCGTAAAGCTAAAATTGCTTGTTTTTCAATTTCGTTTCTTTCCTTCATAGGTCGATCTAAAATCCCAGGAGTGTCAATAAGCTGAAATAACTTCATGTTGTTGGATTTTTTATAGATTCCAATGATTATCTCTTTAGTTGTGAAGGGATATTCGCGTATCTCTGGTTTTGCACTAGATATCGATTTCACTAAGCTAGATTTACCTACATTAGGATATCCCGCAATTACTACAGCGGGTAAATCAGTGTCGATAACTGGAATGGATTTCAATTTTCTTCGTGCATCTTCAAGATATTCCAAGGTTTTTCCTTGGGCTTTCAGTATGGAGGATACTCTAGCATAATACTGTCTTCTCACAATACTACATTTATTAGATGTATCTTGTTTGTTAATTTCACGTATTTTTGAAGAAAGAAGTTTTTGCATGACTGGGATTATTCCATTTAATCTTCCCAAATTTTGTTTTAGATCATCTTTATTTACTAAAAGGTGGCTTAATTCTTGGTAAAATGGGTGTAATATATCAAGATTTGGTACGGATTGAACTATTTTTTTAATGCGTTCAATAATATACTCATTCACATTCTGAATCCTATTTACTTCTCCTCTCTTAGCTCGCAAGACTGAATTGAATCTTTTTGGAATCGAGGCAGCTTTTTTTGAACCTCTTTTGAATGCGATATCTATGAGCTCGTCAACACTAGGAACTGGATAGAAATCTTCAAATGGATTTTTCAAGAGGTACACCCAATTATCTTTTTATATATAGGATTTCGTTTGTTTGATGGTTGAAAATCTTTTCTATTCTATGAAATGGAATCCTAACTGGGTCTTTTTCTGAATCCTTCCAATATTCAAACGAATCAGAATTCACATTATTAAGAAGGTCACATGTAATGATTAGATTATTTCCTGGTACGCCTCGATGGGTATACTTAATCTAAAATTGGCTCTTTTTAGTTGAGAAATTCGGATCCCAATATATTTTGTTCAGGATATCTCGTATCTTCATAGAATTCCATCCCATTTGAACATTAACTTATAGTTTCAATATTATATACTTTTATTATTATAGAACTTTTTTGGAGTCACTTATTTTTACTACGTACTTTGACTACTTTTGTTAATATTTTTCAGCATCACGTTTTTAATTTTCAATACTTTTGGAAGTATGAAACATACCTACAAAGGAAATAATAAAATGCAAACATCAAGGAAACTAGCCCGGCTGTTTTCAGCACTAAGCGATGAAACAAGGATTCAAATCTTAAATCTTCTGAACGACGGAGAACTCACAGTAAATGACATCCGGGATGTAATTGGCACATCACTTCCAGCAATATCATACCAATTACGGATTTTGAGTTCAGCAGATCTAGTGAAATACGAAAAAAGAGGACGAAAGAAATTTTTCCGAATATCGGATTCACATGTTAAAAAAATCTTAAACCATGGGCTTGTACACGTTGGAGAGAGTCCATTGGACGATGATTCTGATATAGAAATTATCGCATAAACGAGAAATCATTATAGAACCCCAATTTTTTTCCTAGGGGCTTTTATTATAAATTTAACATTCAAGTGGCTTTTTTATTCTACTTTATCACTTTCTATTTCTTCTCAGTTTTTTTTTGTTATAAACGGTATCTATATTAACTGAAACGTAGATAATCGATTAAGATTAGGAGATGATAAAAGTTGGATAAAACGGAAAATACTCCTCTTCAAGGAGTGAAAATTAAATTTGGAAAAAAAGTAACCTGGGGTTTAGCTTCTTTTGGTGGATCTGTAATTAGTGGAATTTATGGTGCTTTACTTCCAATTTTTTATACGGATTATCTTGGTTTAGCTGAAGAATCTAGTATAATTGCCTTAGTAAGCATTATATATGCTGTTTGGAATGCTTTTAATGATCCATTGTTTGGATTCATCTCAGATTCAACAAAATCCAAAAAAGGACGGAGAATTCCTTATATGAGATTTACCGCTCCATTTCTTGCATTGACATTTGCATTAGTATGGTGGGGTTCACCAACATGGACAGATCAGGCTAAGTTTTGGTGGATGTTAGTTACAATGTTGCTTTATGACACAGCATATACAATCATTTTTCTGGTTTATAGTGCTTTACTTCCAGAAATTACCGAAGATGAAGGTCAAAGAAATCATCTACAGCTCTCATCATCATTCTTTAGTTTGATAGGAATGATACTCGGTTTTCTCCTTCCAGATTTCTTTAGAGATGATCTTAATTTATTGAGATATGCAATGATTGGTGTTGGGATTGTTGGTGCCGCATTTATTTTAGCTACTACCTACACATTCAAAGAAAGACCGGAATTCACAAAAGTTGACAAACCATTAGGTCTTTGGGAATCTATAAAGCACACATTTAGTAGGAGATCATTCATTATTTTAGTCATTGCGAATTTTGGATCGATTTTTATGCAAAGTAGTGTTGTTGGCTCTGTATATTATCTAGCGGATTACGTTGTAGGAACCCCAACAATAATGTTATTGATCTATCTATTTATCCCTCTATTAGTTGGAATTTGGGCAACTCCCTTCCTGCAGAAATGGCTTGGAGTTGTCCTTGCAGATCAAATTTTGCTCGTTATTGGTGGTGCTGGATTGGTCGCGATTTATTTTCTTCCGGCAAATCTGATATTTATTGGTTTAATTTGTGCCGGTTTTGGTCTGGTAGGTCCATTAATATTCACTAATATAATGTTTGCTCAAGTTTCAGATGAAGATGAAATAAAAACGGGAGTAAGAAGGGAAGCAGCATTTTTTGGTGTAAATGCTTTAATTACTAAACCCGCCCAAAGTCTGGCATTATGGATTCCTGCCTTCCTTCTCGAAATTAATCATTTCATTCCTCGCGACCCAATAACATTAGAAATTTATCCGTACCAACCTGGGGGAGTTTATACTGCAATGAGAATCTTCGTTGGTTTGTTGCCTGGAATTGCATTATTGATAGAAGCTTTAATTCTCTCATTTTACCCATTGAGAGGACAACATTGGAAGAATCTTCAGAAGCAAGTTCTTATCCTCCATGATGAGAAGCATCAGAAACTAAAAGAAATGAGTCGATAGACTCTTTTTTTCATTTTTTTTACGAGTTTAAATATTGAGATAACAAGAATCAGTATGAAAACTCAATTGATTGACCAGAACCGTAAACAAGCATGCTTGATATTAAAAAGCAAGAAAACATATCATCCTTGGAAATTAATCCTTAAAAAAGAACTACAAAATATCTCTATTTCTGAGCAAGAATAAGTACTTCATCTGAATCTCTTGTACTAAGGGCGTATTTATGCTCAATTTTTTCTACAACGGACACTTTTGCCCAATTATCTTTTAGCAATTGAATAAGTTCATCTGTAGAAGGTATTCCCTCGGATCTATGAGAAAGTAAAATATCAGATTCGTTATATCTGTTTAGTAATTTTTTGAATGCAGTTATAACATTTTTCTTATCATTCCATATATTGTATAGAGGTTTAATCCTCTTATGTTTAGATTTATAATCAATTTGACTTTCCCAGGTTTCATATTGGGTTATCCCCTCGAGGAAGTGATATAAATCCCTGTAAATAATATTTTCTCCTTTTATGGGGATGTAAGGTGGATCGATGTATATCAAATGGAAACCTTCTTGACATATATCTAATGGCACTTCCATCACGTCAAAATTCAAAGCAGTACACTCATATTTTGTCTTTATTATATACCTATTCAATTCTTCCGCAAATCTTCTGAAATGTATTTCAAAAGATGTATCCCATGTTACTTTATTTCCAAAGGAACGCTTTACATTACTGGTACGTAAGTTAAGATTTTTACGATGGAATAAACTAAATGGTCGTTTTGTAATGCATGATTGAAACAAACACCAATATGCCATATCCTTGGCATACCCTTGCTTCATTTCTCCTATATTACATATTATTCGATCCAACCATTTATTTTCTTCATCGGTGTTATAAATGTCCTTGAACTGATTTTCAATTAAATGAGGATAATTTTCGTAAGAGCGTGGTTTCAAAACAAATTGAATATCGGATTTGGATAACATAATATCAGAATTTTCAATGATCGCTCGTCCTATAATGTGGTTAAATTTTAAATGATCATTGAAAATCACACGTTTATTCATTTTCTTAAAAAGATAAGAAACCGCACCAGACCCCGCAAAGAGATCTAATACAGTAGAAAAATTCAGATCTTTTACCGTGTTGAATATTGCTGGAATAATTTTTACCTTAGAACCTCTATAACGCGTTTGGAATGAAAAGGAATCAAGGAAAGATGTCATTTTTTCACTTAAGCACTTCTTTTACAGATCCATCTTTCAAACCAATATAACATGCAACAACCATATCAATGAATAATCCTGTACCCACAACACCTGGAATCTGAATCAATTCAAGTTCCAAATTCATTGGATTTTTAATCAGGCCAAAATCCGCATCAATTATGAAATTACCATTATCCGTTACGACTGGTCCTGCTTTATTTATTCCCATTCTCAAAGAAGGTTTCCCTTTCATTTTAACTATTTTTTTCATGATTGGAATATATGCTTCTGGGATCACTTCTACTGGGACTCCTTTTTTCCACTTTTCACCTAATATTTTTGAATCTTTAGTGTAATCTGCAACAATTATCAACCTTTTGGAATTAGATGCAAGAATCTTTTCTTGTACCTGGCATCCTCCTCCTCCCTTAATTAGATTCATATTTGCATCAATCTCATCAGCTCCATCAAAGGTGATTTCCACTTCAGGGTATTGATCTAAACTACCCAAGGTCAACCCGTTCTGTACAATCAATAGTTTAGCTTGAAAAGAAGAAGGAATACAAATTAAATCCGGTCTATTCCAATCTGCAATACGTTTAACAGCGTATACAATAGTAGATCCTGATCCAATTCCAATTATTTTGTTGTTTTTTAGATTCTCATCTACTGCCTTATGAGCAGCATTTTTTTTCGCATCTTCAATAGACATTTTCTAATTTCATTTAATTACATATGCTATTAAGTGTTTATCCTCAGAGGAGATCTGCGAGGTTATTTGATTTCATAACTGCTTGATACATTTCAGGATCAGTTGCTCCTTCAGTGGAAAATATTAAAATGTTGGACTTTTCATTGATATAGAAATGTCTTCTTAATTCTTTCCCATGTTTAGAAAATAATACGTTCAGTGCTGCAAAGCTAGCAGAACCTGATTCTCCTGATATGATTTTCTGTTCTGACAGGACTTTCATTGCTCTAAGTGCTTCTTCATCACTAACTAAAATCAGTGCATCAACACCGACCTTTAAAACAGGAAAGGATATAGTAGATATTTTTCCACAACTTAGTCCAGCCATAACTGACTCATAAGGACTATTTAAGGTTATTATTTTATCATTTTTAATCGCTTCGAAGGCACAAGGCGCTTTTTCAGGTTCTACACCAAAAATTAATGGTTTCCTAAAAGTGGTGTCTGATTTATAGAACTGTATGACAGCAGAGATAAAACTTCCCACGCCAATTGGAGCAATTATCAAATCAGGATACGGTAAGTCTTGAGATTGCATTTGTTCTTCTATTTCCCAGAACATAGTTGAATATCCTTCAACGATATATTTTGGAATACTTTCATATCCTGGATATCCAGTATCTTGAATTATCACAGCTTTTTGATCTGCTGCTAGATTTACTGCTTGATCATAATTACCATCAACAATAATCACTTCTGCACCTTCAGATTGAATAGCTTCAATTCGTGCTCTTTTTGTGTATTTTGGCACATAGATAGAAGATTTTAATTCTAGAATATTGGCCATATGAGCAACAGCTCTACCGTGGTTTCCGTCTGTGGCTGTAACCAGTCTCAAATCTTTATATTTTTTTAATTGTTGTTTAAAATCTTCGATATTAGAATAATGAAGACCAAAATTCTGTTCAAGAACTTTAATCGTGGCGTAAGATGCTCCTAATATCTTGAATGCAGGAAGATTTAACCTATCAGATTCATCTTTGACATAAATATTCTCACAACCCACCATTTGAGCCAAGCTCTTCATCGAATGTAAAGGAGTTGGTCGGTAATCAGGTAAAGAACGATGAAACATTAATGATTTTTGAGAAAAAGTAGGTATTACAATATGAGATTTTGAATTTGGGTTTATAAAAAATTTCTGCATGGATTTTTCATCCGTATTTACAAATTATGTTCATATAAATACAGTTTTGAACGATGGATTCCTAATTTCATGAGAATTGATTGAAATCGAGAATCTTTTGGATCACATAAAATTTCAATTTTTGAAATATTCATCGTATTTTTGATATATTTGAATAATTCTCTCATAATGGTTTCTTCAATTCCACGCTTGTATGCATCATCTTTGAATGTAAGGACTTGATGAACGATACAATGTGAGTTTCCAAAATCATCATTATATGGGGAAAATGTTCCTGCACCAATAATTTTTCCATCTTCTTTAGCAAGAATAATAGAGTTTCGTAATTTTAGGTCTAATACTCGTTGCTCAATCTCTTTTTTAAACGTTATTTCATCAAATGGAATGTAGCTCCTATCGGAGAAAGCAGTTGCCAATTTCACTAATTCTTCCTTGTCATTCCGCGGGTCATATCGTACAATTTCCATACATGAATCTTAGAGTGAAAGCTCAAAAATGTTGTTGTTTTGATTATAAAATTATTAACTGCTTGTTCTTTACGTTTTTTAAGAAATATGAATATTGGGAAACTATGAAAATCTACATTAAGAAATGGACAAAAGATGCGAAATTACCAACCCGATCACATAAAGACGATGCGGGATATGATTGTTACGTTCGTAGTTTTAAAAAACCAATTGTCGAAAATGGAAATAAAAAACTAATGGATGTCAATGTAGATGAATATACTCTAAAACCATTAGAGAGGATTGGATGTCCTCTAGGATTTGCTACGGTTATACCTGTCGGATATTATGCAGCTGTTGCACCAAGGAGTGGAAATGCTTTATGGAAAGGTCTTTCGATTGTAAACACACCCGGAACTATTGATGCTGGATATCGTAATGAATGGATGGCAATAATCGTTAATCTCTCAAATGAGGATGTGATCATTAAAAAAAATGAGAAAATTTGTCAATTTATTATCCGAAAGCTGCCTGAGACTGAATTAATCGAAGTAGAGGATTTATCTGATTCTGATAGAGGGTTAGGTGGATTTGGATCGACTGGAGTAGATATAAAAAAGTAATTGAATTCCTTTTTTGTCAAATAATATTTTCTTTCCTTAACCATTTACGAGTGTATTGACCTCAATATACCATCAGAGTAAATTTACTAAATAAATTTGCTCAAAACAAACAAAAACGGATAAATACAAGTGTTTTTAACAAATTGGTGAATAGAATGACTTTAAGGAAATTTAAAATATCTAGTTCACGTAATACGATAATTAAATCATTGCTTATCACAGTTTTTTTTATAATCTCAATATCTACTGCTTCCATCCCATCATCCTTTCAAAATGAGGAGTTATACAGTGAAAAGAATACACCAGAAGCATTGTTAAACAATCCAAAATCCTCAGAACTTTTTGAAAATGAATTATTGTATACAGGAGTGCAAGATGCTATCACAATCAATGAAACAGCAGTATATTCCTCTTCTCAACATTTTACTATTGGAAATGGGACTAATCCTCTTTATACTTCTCAAAATGCAGAGTTTCCAATAGATGATACTCATGATTGGGAGGGATATTATTACAATTCGACTATTTCAAATATTCGAGATGAGAGAGACTGGATTGATAATGGAGATATTGGTAGTGATATGGGATTATCGTATGGTGCTCAGACTTACCAGACATATCAATCTTCACATAATTATGGTAAAAATCTCAATCCAACATCCTATATTTCCACAATTGATGGAACAGATTGCGATTATATGAGACTGCATTTTGTAACGATAGACGTGGAATATTATTGGGATGCACTTTATATTTCTGATCAAGATAACACCATAGTTGATTTTTTTGCAGGATACTATTCTGACTTTTATACACCTTGGTATTCCGCTTCAACATTGAAGATCTCAATGAGCTCCGATAATACTGTTGAGAGATATGGGTATTATGTGGATTTCTTCGAAACTTATAATGGAAGTATGTTTACGATTGACAGTTCCGGATGGAATTATTATGAAAATACCATAGATCCCTCACGATTATACGGTGGATCTAGCGAACAGGGAAATCATTCTGCCTTATGGGCTATAATTGAGGGAATCGATAGTGCTCCTTCATATTCCTATGAAGAAGGGGATGAGGCTGGTTTTTATCAAGATTTAACTATTCCTAGAGGTGAAGTTATTGATGCTTGGGTATCTATGGATTACAATTTATTACGTGGTATTGAAACAAACGACAATTTTGCATTTTTAAAAATTAACGGAGAAATCGTCTACTCTCGAGGATTTCGAACTATTACAAATGCTGGATTAGGAAAATGGCACAGTACAGGACTTATTAATATAGATTTATGGGAAAATAGTTCAGCTATCTTCAATAATGTGGTAAATGGTCAAAGTATTAGTTTATCTGTGGGAATCGAAATTGGCAATGGTGTAGAATATACTGGATTTAATCATCTAGATATTCAAGAAGCATATTTTGATAATATTAAATTAATTTTGAAAACTAGTGCGAATTCCACTCAATCAAATATTAATATCGAATTTGATGGATTCACACTAACTGATTCGAGCTCCGACTGGGGTTCAGCTACTTTCAGTAGATATAATACTTGGGATTCTGATCCAATGCAAATTTCTATGACTGTAGATGCTCCAAAAATAGAATTTGACCTTTCATCAACCCTATACGGATACCACACAACAAACACTGCATCCCAATCTCATGGTTCACCAGGCTCACAATTAACAATTTACACTAATGAAACCATTCGATGGACAACTTATCATAATGTGTATATTCCAACTGGTTATAATGATTTTCAGTATACTGGAGAAAAACCAAGAGATTGGGAAATATACGACATTGAAGATCCCACGGGATTAAGTACGGTATTCAATGATGGGAATAAGAATGATTCTTCATTTTCGGTTGATACGAACTCTTTTGGATGGTGGAAAATTTATGCTGAATCCACGAATATGCTTGAGACTAGCAATACTGAATTATTGCATGGGACTTGGCAACATTATCTGAGCAGTTTTTCATATGATGTAGGAGAATCAGTCTCATTTCGAACTGATTTGAATATGTCTGTGGGTCCAATTGCTAATATACTTGCTACCAATGCAGAACTTAAAATTTACAATCCGGATAGTACAGAATGGTATACAGATAATGTAACTCCTGATGTGACTGGTAGCATTGAATTTCCAAGCTTTGAAGTTGGTGCAGGTAATTCTTCAGGAGGAATATATCAATACCGTATTATTTGGACTAACGGAACTGCTGCTGGAGGATTGAATGGTACCTTCGAAATTAAACACAATATACAAAACACAATTCTTTATCCTCGAGATGCAATTTTAGATTCCATAACTGAAGCTATTTCCGGTGATGTTGTTCCAATTCGTCTTTTATTAAATGATTCCAATACTGGAGTAAAACTCTCAGGCTTAAATGTCGAATATAATTGGACTTCTGGGATAAGGTTCCTTACTGAGACAAGTGCAGGAATATATGATACAACCCTTGATACAATTGATCTTTCTGGTGCTGGAACGTACATGGTTGATTTCAATGTTTCAGGAGAGGGATTCTATGATTTATTGTTCTCAATAGAAATTGATTTAGTTTCGGAAACTGAGTTGAAAATAATTGGTTTAGATAGTAATATTGATTATGGTACAAATTTCACTATACGGTTAGATTATCATCAAAAACCTGTTATTTTGGGCATTACTGAAGCTTCAATATCACTCAATTTGACTGATTATTACGTAACTGAAGATATTATTGACGGTGAGTATACCGTCGATATAAATTCAAGCAATTCGTTCACAGGACCAGGAACATATGATATCCAAATAAATGCATCTCGAAGCGGATATATCACAAAAGAATTAGTGACCCGAATACAAATTCTTCCTAGATCTGTTTATTTTCAAATCCTAATCGACTCATCAGATTGTACATTGAATAAGTCATATGCAGCGAAAATACAACAAGATCTCAATTTTACAATAGGTGTTTACACAACTTTTGGAGATCTTCCAGTAACAACTGGAACAATTCAAATTTCCAACGGAGAAGATTTTTCACCTCCATTTTCCCTAGTTGATGATTATCATTTTGGAATTATTGAATCAGAATTCTTTGGATTAGGTGTGAACTTCATTAGTGTGATATTTAATGAAACGGGATATCAATCTGCATCTGAAATACTGCAAATTTCAATTACTCGAATAAGCATAAATATAGATTTGCAGGATGGAGCTATACTTGCGGTATCTAAACGGGATAAATTTACAACTAGAATTTATATTGAAGATCCGAGAACTTCAACACCAATTTTAAATGCCACAGTTTCATACAGCTGGATATTTGGAACCGGTTATTTAACCGAAATTGGCAATGGAATTTATGAATTCAGTGGAACAGCTCCAAGTCAAGAAGATCAATTTGTTATAACTTTCACTGTTACAACATCAAATCCTGATTACGAGATTGCTACAATTACTTTGACACTAGTAACTCAACCAACAGATACTCCAATACAGTGGTGGTGGTTTGTTGCAGGTGCTGTAGTTTTAGTATCTACTCTATCCGGAACTCTTATTGCCATTGGTGTAAAAAACAAGAAGAAAAAGCGTCAAGAAGAAGAGATCACTAAACTAAAACAAAAAACCCAAATCTTTGATGATATAACCAATATCAAAGGTATCCTAGTTACTGAGAAACACAGTGGACTCTTAATGTACAGGCATGTAATAAGTGGTCTAGATGAAGAAAATGAAGAATTATTCTCTGGATTCGTAAGAGCAATTCTCCTTCTAGGTAAAAGGTTTATTCGAGAGGATGAAGAACTTGAAAAAGGTATGGTTTTTGAAAAACAAGAATTCATAGAATTTACCCATGAAAATTTCAAGATTCTCTTAGCAGGAGGTCATAAAATCATTGTTGCTCTGATTTTAGAACAACAAGCATCTGAATCGATAAAACAAAAAGTATCAAAGTTTATTGAAGAATTCGAGGGAATTTATGCATCTGTTCTAGAGGGTTGGTCCGGTAATCGCTCAATATTTATGGATACTACTCCAAAATTATTCGAGGAAATTTTCAATCTATCTTTATTGAGGAACTTCCATTTATCTGATAACTGTGAAATTTATGAGAAAAAATTCATTCAGGCAAACTCACTCTCAGAACAAGTCTCAAATGTAATCAAAACTCTTCATGAGGAAAAGGAAACTTTCCACTTAAAGACACTGATATCTCTTATACCAGAGGAAGATAAACTTGCCGCAAAGGATGTAATTTTAAAATTTGTTAAAGGCAAGTATATAGTTCCACAAAAATAAACCAAATCAATAAGGTCGCAGTATCCTACGACTAATTTATTTTTATTATCTATTTTACCGACATATTTACTTAGGATCTATTTGATATAAATATAAAAACAAGATTTAGTTTGGGTATATTATATATCATAAATAGGGTTATGATCTTTGACTACAGTTAAAAAGTTACTTAAAGCGGCTACAGTACTATTTGCACTTGTTATAATTGCTTCTTCAAATTTTGCGATTAATTTTCACAATGGATCTGAGTTAATCAATGAGCAGCAGACATCAGTTGAAAATCCCGTTTCTTCAGGTCCATTTGACAGTGGTATTCTTTTTTCTGACAGCCAAGATGCCATTGTTGTTAACGAAACTGCAATCTACAGAGAAACTTCTCAATTAACTATAGGAAACGGATCGAATCCCGAGTATACATCACAATCTTTGGAATTTCCTTTGGATGATGTAAATTCATGGGAGGGATACCTATATTCTGCAAATATTACAAATCTTGTCGATGAGCAAAATTGGATTTCGAATGGGAACTTTGGTAGCGATAACGGAATTACCTATTCATCACATAATGTGCAAACATTTCAATCAGCACATCCCTATTCAAACAATTTAGATCCAGATCCCACCATTGGAGCAATTGAGATTGATGGAAGTGGGTGTGATTATATGAGGCTTCATTTTGTGAACATCTCCACCCAAGGAATATATGATACTATATTTCTATGGGATCAAGACAACAGCCCTTTAAACTGGTATTCTGGCGTGTATGATGATTTACTCACGCCATGGATGAATGCATCCACAGTAAAAATCACTATGGAATCCGATGGGTCAATTACTGATTATGGATATTATATAGATTATTTCGAAACTTACAATGGGATCCTTTTCTCGTACGATATGAATGATTGGACTGCTTATTCAGTAGGTTCAGACTTAAGTGAAATGAATGCCGTAGCTGGGCATCAACTAAATAATTCTGCAGTAAATGTAACCTTAGCAGGTACACTTTTAACAGGAAGAAGTTATGAATATGTGCAAAATGAAGAATCAGGAATATATCAAGAGCTATCTATTCCTCGGGGAGGCGTCGAGAATGCATGGATTTCCCTAGATTATTATCCTCTCCGTATTTTTCCACAAAGTAAAATTGAAGTCGCAGTG
>JAEOUK010000620.1 GCA_016839385.1 Promethearchaeota archaeon | reverse complement strand
TCAATCTGGAGAATTTATTTCTTTCCGTGCTCCCTATGTAGTGGTTTGCACAGGTGGTTTCGGTCGAGTTTACAAGGAATCCACCAACGCTGTCATCAATACGGGAGATGGAAATGGGGCTGCATTCCGAATTGGGGTGCCTATGCAGGATATGGAATTCGTACAAATTCACCCCACAACGCTCTATGGGACAAATATCTTAATTTCTGAGGGTGCTCGAGGAGAAGGTGGTCTCTTGTTTAATTCAAAAGGAGAAAGATTCATGGAAAAATATGCATCAAAAGCTATGGAATTGGCTCCCAGGGACATTGTTGCCCGTTCTATTCAAACAGAAATTAATGAAGGTCGAGGATTTGAAGATGCATATGTTCATTTAGATTTGACACATTTAGGAGCCGAACGTATTAAAAAGCGATTACCAGGTATTAGAGAAATCAGCATGTATTTTGCGGGAGTGGATCCTATCGAAAAACCTATTCCAGTCCAACCCGGACAACATTATTCCATGGGTGGAATTGGTACAAAATTAGATGGAGATTATGGAGAAACTGACGTATTGGGATTATATGCAATTGGAGAGTGCTCTTGTCTATCCGTTCATGGTGCAAATCGTTTAGGTGGAAATTCATTATTGGAAACGTCAGTTTTTGGGAGATATATTGGTAGAACACTTTTGAAGAAAGGTAAAGGAAAAACCGCATCGGATGACCATATCCAGAAAGGTGAGATGGAAACATTATACAAAATTGAGGAATTACTGCACACATGGAATTCAAATACGGGAAAAAAGCCTGTAGAAATACGTGAAAAAATGGGATCTGTTATGAACCGTTATCTTGGAGTTTTTAGAAATCAGAAAGATTTAGAAAATGGATTAAGTGAAATAATGCAGCTTCAAGAGGATTTCGTCAAGATGCACATCCCTACATATGATAGAAAATTAAACTGGGGTATAATACGAGCCCTAGAATTGCGAAATATGATTGATATTGCTGAAGCAACTGTTAGGGGGGCAATTTGGAGAAAGGAAAGCAGAGGAGCACATTGGAGAACAGATTACCCCACAAGAAATGATGATGATTTTCTAGTTCATACAATGATATATCTTGGTAAAAACGGAATGGAAATTAAGACAAAACCCGTAAAATTGGGCATTTTCGAAGTAAAGGAGAGGAAATACTAGATGATAAACACACAGAAATTTTTAGTGTACAGAAATTCCGGAAATGGGAAAGTACGATATGAACGCTATGAGGTTCCAATGAAACTCGGATTCACAGTATTGGATGCATTATTTTATATCCAAGATCATTTTGATTCTAATTTTGCTTTCAGATATTCTTGTAGGGGGGCTATTTGCGGTTCATGTGGCATCACTGTAGATAAAGTTCCAGATCTTGCTTGCCGCTCTCAGGTTGCTGAAGTTAAATTGAAAAAGAAACCCCCCCGTATACCTGAATTTAGTTTTGGAAACCATGCTGATTGGGATGATGAACATGAAATTCTTATTGAACCGTTACCTAACATGCCTATCTTAAAAGACCTTGTGGTAGATATGGACAATTTCTGGAAGTTTTATGAAGAAGTACAACCTTATCTTACACGGGAATACAAAGATAATGCACCTGAGAGCAGTCAATCTCCTGAAGAAATGAATGTAATTGAGCGATTGGTATATTGTATTGCGTGTGGTTTGTGCTGGGCGTGTCCTGTAAATGCAAAGAATCCTAACTATTTAGGTCCAATGCAACTAGCCAAAGCGGATCGTTTTATCCAAGATTCCCGCATTTCTGATATCCAAAAAAAAGAAATTTTGCATCGGATAGTAAAAGAAGATGGAATCCCAGCTTGTGAGAAATTTTTTGTGTGTAATCGAGTATGCCCGCGCGGCGTTATGCCAGGAACAGCAATAAATGATGTTCGGAAGAATTTTTTGGAAGATTCTTCTTAATATTTTTATTAATCTCGTTTACATAGGATTTCAATCTCTTCAATTTCTTTTACTGGCCCGGGAAGTAATTCACATCCATTTTCTGTAATTAGAACTCCATCCTCAATTCGAATTCCTACCCCTTCTTCAGGTATAGCTAAAAAAGGTTCAATAACAACTATAACTCCTGGTTTAAATGCTTTTTCTTGGTTTCTCCATGCAGTAGCATCGTGAATATTCAATCCTACTGAATGCCCACAGGGACCGTATCCATACTTATCTAATCCGTGTTTTTTGAAAACCTCATAAACTGCATAATGGGCATCCTTTTCAGTTGCACCAGGTTTCATGACTGCAATTGCAGCTTTTTGAGCTTCTAATACGATTGAGTATAATTCTTTTTGCCGTTGGGTAAATTTACCATTCGCTGGAAAAGTTCGGGTAATATCTGAACTGTACCCATTATATTCCACTCCTGCATCGATTAGAATTAAATCTCCATCTTGAATTACTTGATCATTTTTCATATAATGGCCAACTGCGGTATTTTTCCCTGCAGCAACAATTATATTTGCTTCATACCGGTCATTCCAATTCCCTTTTACTAGTTTCGGATCATATTTGCTATTAATTTCATAATCATAAATCGCTTTACCCAAACTCTCATTGTCTCCTGGTTTAAGAGTTTGCATGATTTTGGTATAAATTTCACTATGAACACGAAAAGCGTGTTTTAAATACTCAATTTCTATTGGTTCTTTAATCCATCGCATATCGTGAATTAACGGGGCAATATTCTTGAAATTTAACCAAACAAATTGATCTCGAATTTGCTTAATTCGAAGAATATTTGGAGTAGGGGGGTGATCAAGACTCATATAATTAGCTATATTTACCCATATCATACTTTCAGTTACTAAATTGTAACTTAAGATCCGATTTAATTCTTTTAATGGTTTTATTGCTTCAATTCCTTTCTCTTTTTGTATAGATTCATTTGATTTCCCCTCTCCATCGATCTGTTTCTCAATTTCACGAAGCTCACGAACAAAAAGCACTTCATTTACTTTTCGTCCTCTACCAACCTCAGGTCCGATAAGAGTTTCGATTATATCAATCGTGATTCCTTTGGGAGCTAAAATCAACACAGCATCTTTAGGAATTTCTCCAACTAAGTATTTGATGTTCTTATCTTGGAGTAAAACATCGGGAGAGCTATATGATTGAGTGATTAAAGCTACTCCTTCACCCATTCTCTCCATTAATTGCTTACGTCGATTTTTATATATTTCTGATAGTTTACCATTTTCATTCATATATCAAATCCCGCTTTCCTTCGTAATCAAGCTTTGGAAATGAAGATTGTGGTTTTATCAGAAAATAAAAAAAAGAAAAAATTATTTTTATTGCCTATTTTTCATCAATTCAGGACTAACATATCCACTATACATGAAAAATGCCGCTATACTCCCAAAAATCCATCCAAATGCTATAGAGATTGCCTCTTTCTTTAGAAGTTCAAAACTTGTCATCAAAAAGATTTCATGTGATATAAATGATAACACTGCAAGTAACATGAATATTCCCGTCATCCCTAAGTCGCCTAAAGATTTTCGAATTATATAGTCTTGATCTGACTCTAATCCCATCACTTTACGTATTTTGAACGCATTTGTGGAGAATAGGATATATATCACAATAGAACATAAAATATGCGTTATAAAGGGGATTAGTTCAATATCACTAAGAATACCTGCAAATAGGAATGGTCCGAAGAAATATACAAATAATAAAGCAGGGACAACAGCAATTTGCATGATAGAAAGTGTTAGATACAGTCCTTTCTTAATTTGTTCTCCGTAAATTTCTTTAGCAAATGCCAATAGAAAATAATTGCTTATTGCATTTAGCGAAAAACTAAGATAACTTCCTAGATTGATGAATTCATAGGCTTCTATATACACATATCCAAAGCCTATTAATTCATCAATTAAAAGGAAAACTCCATCAATTAATGCTGCACATGCCAAACAGAAAGCAACAATTTCCATATAGATTAGAGCTTTAGTCGACTCATGATGTCTTTTTTTTGTAATCCGTCGTTTAACTAGAAAGCCAAAAATGACGAATGCAAAAAATCCGGCTAATAAAGAGCCAAAAAGTTGAACCCATTGCGTTGGTCTTGATTCAAACATGTTTGATCACTAGATTAGATAAATCTCTAATAATATTATTAAATATTTGCCAACTGAGTCTGTTCTAGGTTTTATAAAGATTTTTAAAAATCATACTTAGTAAAAAAATGAGTAATAAGAAAGAAGCAAAAACCTTTTTTTCCCATAAGAAGAATCCATATTACACATTGACTGAGTCTCAATATTATGGAATACCGAACTGAAAAAGATATGTTAGGAGAGATAAAAGTACCTAAACATGCATATTGGGGAATCAACACACAAAGGGCTATTGGCAATTTCAAGATCAGCGGAAAACGATTTCCAAGAGTGTTTGTTAGCTCATTAGCGGAATTGAAAAAAGCCTGCCTTCTCGCGAATCGGGAACTAACTCTGATTGATGAAAAAGAATTCACATCCATTCTAAAAGCTGTTGATGAAATCATAATTGAAAACAAGTATTTAGACCAATTTCCTATTGATATCTTCCAAACTGGTAGCGGAACTTCTACAAACATGAATATGAATGAAGTAATTGCCAATCGTGCCAATGAGATTTTGGGATTTCCAAAAG
>JAEOUK010000619.1 GCA_016839385.1 Promethearchaeota archaeon | reverse complement strand
GGAATTTTTCGTAAAGTTTCTGTATTTCGATCAAAGAAATCAATACTTTGTGAGGGTAGTGATTTGAACTTGCGAAACAGATTCCAAAAATCTCTAAAATAATAGATAAGGATCTCCGCCGCGTATCCGATGAATCCTCCACGAGCTATTGGAGCTTTGTCTCCATAAGAGAAATTATTTTTAAAAAACAGTTTAAGTATCCTTACATCGTCAATTTGTTCTGAGTTTAAATTTTCTTTCACAAATTTGCTATGATAAAAGGTTCGATCCACAGCAGTAATAGGACCATGATTTTGGAGTTGATTTTCAGTTAAAATAAATGAAAAAACGATATCTATATCATATCCAGTAATATTTGTAGATACATAAGGGTGTTCAGCATATGCGATATATATATCTTGAAAATTCTTATCCTTGAGTGCAGGTATAATCCATGTGTCACAATATTTCCTAAATAACGTACTAATTTTTGCTCGACTTTTACTTTCTGCATTAATTATATCCACATAATCCTCTGGTTTTAAGAAAATAAATAAATCAATATCAGAATCATTGTGTAAATGGGTCTGTTTTATACCCGTTGATCCCTGTGGTGTGATGAATGCAAAAGGAAAATTCTGATGTGTACTATTCCATTTCTCCAAAATTTGACTTACATCGGAAATGATAGAATTTATCTGCTTATTTTCCTTATTTGTTGGTCGGATTTTCTCTAGAATTTCTGAACGTATTTTTTTTAGGCGTTCTTCCAACATCATCACTTTTCTGGAGCTTTAAACGAATTCATTAAAATGTTCAAATCTCCTTCTCGATGAATTTTTTCTCGGTGTAAAACAGGTACTAAAATTCGATTTTCTCCCAATTCCCTATCTTGTTCAATCATAAAATCCAAACACGCGACTTTTCCATCTTTTATGAAAAGGCGAGATGACATATTCTCGAGAAAATAAAATCCATTAGGTAAAATCCCAATTTTCTTTAAAATAGTTTTGTCTTTGTTTTCTGTAATGAATTTTTCTATAACTTTATCCTCATTGTACATACTACCTGTTATCATGGACATATGGCGTTTATATCCAGGAGGATTCTCAAATTCCAAAACTTCTTGGAGAATATCTTTTGATTTAACATCTTTATGCACACAAGTTTCCATTGCTCTAGATTCAGCATATGTCAAGAAAGCTCGTCTTCGTTTTGCTTCCATGGAATCCATTTGATTTAATACAGCTTTGCTGCGAATCTCTTTAGCTAAACCTACTCTTACTTCAGAATCCATAATTTGCTTATAGACATCACTTTCGTGGTGAAATTTATTCAAATCGTTTGTCCGATACGTGCTTTTTAACGATAAAACCATTTCCTTTTGAAGGAATCCTCCATAAAATTGCAGTAAAATAGGAGCTTTGAATCCTTTATAGATCCACACAATCTTCTTATCATCATCTATTATGAGATATACGCCATCTTCTCTGATGTTATCTTTGACAGAATTTCGTGCTTGTACTGATATTGCTTCTTGATTTGGAGTAATTTGAAATAGTTGTATTAGGTCTCACCCTTCGATCGTAATATCTCGATAATATTTGAGAATAATATCGTAACTTCCTATTATTTTATCGTCATTCTTCCTATATAATTTATCGCGTGATCACAGATGGGAAACGTTATTTTTCAAATAAATGGTCAGAAATATCAGATTGTTAACAACAGCAATATCATGATAAAGCCAGAGCTAATGAAGAAAGTGGAAGATTTTGTAGAATTTTCGAATTTTATCAGAGAAAAATCAGAAGAACAAGATGATGATAAGAAAATCGAAGCCTTATCGGGTTCGATATTGGAACCCTATGTTCTTAAAATTACCTTAAATCTCGAAAATCGAATTATTGAATTGGATGCATGAAGAAAAGGCACAATATCTTAATTTGATGAATTATTTTTTTTTACTACATGATTGATGTAGCTTTGATTAATCCTAGAACTTCTCTACAGGAACCTACGAGCAAACCTTCTCAAAAAAATTTAAGAGAACCTCCTACGGGGCTTATGATCTTAGCTGCAATTCTTGAAAATAAAGGATACGCTGTGGAAATTATAGATTGTTCCCTTCTAGAAAATCCATTTCAATATTTACGAGAAGAAGCTGATCAATTCCGTCTTTTTGGTATCACATGCCTGACTAATACTTATTATCAAGCAATTCAGTTAGCTAAAACCGCAAAACGCTTTAATCCCTCTTCTTATATCATTATGGGTGGTCCTCATGTATCTTTTCAGTATGAAGAAGCGTTTCGGGATATGCCTTTTCTAGATGCAATCTGTTATGGGGAATCGGAGATGTCTTTTCCATATTTAGTTGATCTTTTTCTAGAAAAATCAGTGCTCGATGTTCTCTACAGTGGCGCGAACCTCAGTGGAACGGAAAACTCATTTAGTAAAACCTCAGAATTACTCAGTAAATCGGTTCTACCAAAGGGAATCGTGTATCCGAAACAAATTGTATTGGACGGATTCACGAAAGCATTATATAATAAATTTGAAATACAAAATAATACTCAGCGAATTATAACTACTGGATTTCCTGAGCCGGTTAATATTGATGAAGTCCCATTGCCAGCAAGACATTTAATAAGAGCATATAATGTCGCTGATGTTATTATCAACAGAGGATGCCCTAATAATTGTTCTTTCTGTTCACGAACAAAATTATTCCCAACTGTTAGAATTCGTTCACTTTCTGATGTGATGGAAGAATTAAACCATATTCTTACAATTCCTAGCTACCAGTTTGTAAATTTCTATGACAACATCAATTTGAATAAAGCGTTTTACTATGATTTTCTAGATGCACTTATTGAACGAAGATTTCGTCTTCCATGGGGCGCTGAACTACGAGCAGATGCATTAACCGAAAAGCAAGTACAAAAAATGACTCAGTGTAATTGCCGAATCATAGCTACTGGTGTTGAATCTGCTTCTCCTGAAGTTTTGAAGATTAATGTTAAAAATCAAAATCCTGAAAAAGTCGCAGAAGGTATCCGTCTTCTAAAATCCTATGGGATAGCTGTGCAAGCTTATTTTGTGTTGGGCTTGCCGGGTGAGACAATAGATACTTTTAATCAAACCCTCGATTATATTCGTAATTTACCTTTAGAACGGGAAATTGATAAGGTCGAGATTTTTCCGGCTGTTCCTTATCCTGGTAGTAGTCTTTTCTCGGATCAAGAAGCCTATCATTTAAAAATAGTTAACAAGAACTTCAATATGTATAACTGTAAAGAAATCATCATGGAAACCGAATCTTTGAGTTTTGAGGACTTATCGAAAATGTGGAAAACTTCACAATCTCTCAAAAAAGAACTTGGACTGTAATGTGCGATATAAAATTTGCTACTGGGGGTTCCTATTATAGAAAAAAGTAAACTTTTACCAGAAGTACGGGATGGGTTTTCATTTTCATGCCAACAATGTGGTAGATGTTGTGCAGGACCTGGAGAAGGTTTTGTTTTCTTATATGAGAAAGAGTTACCTCGGATTGCAAAAAAATTGGACTTAACAATTCAAGAATTTGTTACAAAATATGTTGATGTGATTAATTCTGAGTACAAGGTGCTTGATAAAAAACTAATACATACCAAGAAAAAGGTTTT
>JAEOUK010000032.1 GCA_016839385.1 Promethearchaeota archaeon | reverse complement strand
GAATGACATATTTCGCATTGGGACTAGATTCTATGGCACTTTTTGTCGCTCCTATGGTATCATCAAATACTAATAGTAATTTTCCTTTGTATCGTTTAATGTATTCATCATTTAACACCAACATCCTTGCATTTCCGATATGAAGTGCCCCACTGGGATATGGAGCCAATCGCATTACGATTTGTTTCCCTTTTTTCACATTAGGTAAATCAGGTAGTTTTTTTTGCTCTGGTTCGTGTTTTTTTTGTTCTAATGCTTGAGGTTCTAATTCTTTTAATTTTTTAATTCGGGTTTCTTCATTCCACGAGTTAACTTCGTTAAGTATTTTGTCAATCATTGGTTTAACAGTGGCAAAATTTTTCCGATATTCTGGGAAATCTTTCATAATTTTACCGATAATTACTTTATCTCTAGCTTGACCATATTTTATCGCGTTTTTTAGTGCTTCTATTAGTATTAACTTTTCAACTGCATCCATGTGTATCCACTGCTTGATTAAATAATCCAGACAAAAAAAAATTTATTCTCTTGACACTAAGATAACACTGGTAAAGATTTCCATGAATATTTTGAAGGAGTTATCCCAAATAAGCACGAGTAAGACCATACAACCTAGTTTCCAATTAGCTCATGTTTTGCTTGCATTAGTAATTTTCGATCAAGAATCTGAGGGGATTGGGAGATACCGGTTGGATAATGAGCTGAGTCTATCAGAAGGGAAAGTGAGATCTTTATTGAAATATTTGAAAAAAAAAGAATTGTTACTTGTGGAAAACAAAATTCACAAATTATCTAAAAAGGGGAAGATGACATTAAAGGAAATTTATTCCATTATTACTCCCCCAAAAGTTCCTGAATTTAATTATTCTAAAATTGTTATTGGAGACTTTGTGAGATATAGTATTGTATATAACGCGGTGGAACGATTGAATACAGGGATGGACCAAAGAGATGAAGCAATTAAGATTGGTGGTACAGGAGCGACGTGTTTGATTTTAAAAGACGGGGAATTTCAATTTCCTTCGACTCCTTTCGCTGAAAGTACATTAGTTTCTCCAAAAATAGACGTGAATTCTTTAGAGTATAAATTTTCTGAATTCGACGTGCTAGTTTTAGGAACAGGAAAGGATCAATATCTTGCAAATCTTGCAACTATCGCAGCCGCATTAAGCCTAACTAAAGAACTCTAAGCAAATTTTCAAAAATTATTTAAATTTTCTTCAACTATCTTTTCTGTATCTCAAATACGTGAAGATATCATGGTTGCGCCTGTCAATTACTACAAATGTAATATTTCTATGGAATTGGTCAGTTTGACCACTGCAACCACTACCACTACTCTCTTTTAGATAACTCTCATAATTAGCCCGACAGGCGTGAGACCAATGTGGAGAGTATAAGATTATGTTGTTTTTCATGGTTCTGATTTTGATGAATCGTTTTTTGTAATAATTATAAGCGTTTGATAGTTGATAGTAGGTATTTTTAATTCTGATATAAATCTGGATGATTAAATAAGTTTAAATAGGTAATTGAATAATTTCCTTTAAGTAAAGACTAGATCACTGAAAAAGATGATCTAAGCTTTTATCAAGAACGCACTTTAGTGATGACACATGAAGATTTTGCTTATCCATTCTGATGGAGCCTCGATGGAGAAAAAAGCAAAAGCCACATCCAGTCCTCAAGATTTCAAGGGAAAGAAATTAGATGTGGAGGGATTGGTATTATTTGCATTTGTCTCGGTAGAAGATCAAGACACATTTGATACATCCATTATAGCCAAACAGGGAGCAAACGAAATTGAAGAAGCCATCGAATTAATTGAGGGATTTCCAAATAAGATTAAGGAACAGAATGAAGAAATTGAAAAACTCAATTCTAAGTTAGAAAAACAAATTATATTAGCGAAAGAGAACCCTAAAGTTCCCGAGCCAAAGGAAAAACCTAGAGAATTTAAGAAATTAATCTTAGATCCCTCATATTATAAAGTAGACTCCATTTTAGTCTATCCTTGGGCTCACCTCAGTCATTATCTTAGTCAAGATAAAGAAGCAATGGAGGTTTGTCCAAAAATTGCATCTATTCTTAAAGATCGCGGATATAAAGCAGATTTCTCTCCTTTTGGATGGTATAAATCATTCTCATTAAACTGCCTAGGTCATGAAGTTGCAGAAATGTATCGGGATGTAAAATTGTCAATTCTTGCGGATGAAGTTCGTGCAAGTTCCGTTTTTAAGATTCTCACAGAAGATGGTAAAGAATTACATCTGTTTGATCCAGTTAAAGAAGAGGGTAAGAAGCTTAAGGAAATCATCCCTGACCGTTATAAAGGAGAAGAATGGAAATCTTTCCAAGAGCTAATTGCTGACGAGGTACTTGGATCAAAAGGAGCACCCAAACAAGAACCGCCCCACATTAAAATGATGAAGAATATGGAATTGGCAGACTTTGACGACGCATCGGATGCGGGAAATCTGCGGTGGTATACAAAAGGTGTGTTAATGAAAAATTTGATTAAAGATTATTTAGAAAATGTTATAGTAGAAAATGGTGCGATCTACGCTGATACACCAGTAATGTATACCGTTAAGAATAAAAAACTTACAGCACAGACAGCACGTTTCCCTGCGAAGACTTACTGGGTGAGTTCTGGTAATGATCGATATTTGCTTCGATTTGCGAATGATTTTCTCCTATTCAACTTGTTTTCGCAAATGCAAATTCGTGAAGAATCACTTCCTTTAGGTGTGTATGAGTGGGAAACATATTCATTCAGGCGTGAACAAACAGGTGAACTTTCAGGACTGCGACGTTTGCGCACATTTTTGATGCCAGATTTGCACACAATGTGCAAAGACTTAGACCAATCCATTGTGGAATTTAAAAAAGAATTTAAAATGGTACAGCGGATTTTAAAAGATCTAGGAACGAACTACTTCGTTGTTTTCCGGACAACAGAAGAATTTTGGGCTGAAAACAAAAAATGGATTAGCAAAAACATCAAAGAGTGGGGACATCCAGCTATCTTTGAGTTATGGCCTGAAAGATATTATTATTTCATATTGAAATTCGAATGGCCTGTCATTGACTCCCAAGGAAAGAGTGCGACATTAAGTACAATACAGATTGATGTAGAGAGCAGTGCAGACTATATTGAACAGTTTGGCGAAAAAAGACAAAAATATAATATTACATATCACTCAAAAGATGGCAGCACAGGGCATCCCATCATTCTACATACATCCCCATCTGGCGCAATGTGTCGAATTCTCTGGGCGCTTTTGGAATCGAACGAAAAATACAAGGATGAGATTGTTACGGGATTTAAACCATGGTTATCTCCGATTCAGGTTCGTGTGATTCCGATTACTGATAAAGAGAAGAGTTATGCTGAATCAATCATGAGAAGGCTCAATAAAGCAAATATCCGAGCGGATTTCGACGATCGAGATGAAAAAATAGGAAAGAAAATTCGATCAGCTGAAGTAGAGTGGATTCCCTACACAGTAATTGTCGGTGGAGAGGAGAGGGAAAAGAATACAGTGTCCGTCCGAAAACGATTAATCGGAGAGAAATTAGTAGATGGAAAAACAAATGATCAAATTCAAGATATATCATTTGCGGAATTAAAGAAAATGATAAACGATGAACTGAAAGGATTTCCACGCAAGGATCTTCCGATTCCATTCCGTTATTATAGTAAACGGATTAGTTTTCGATAATCTAGTTTTTTTCTTCCTTATTTTTTTTCTTCATTAAGTCTCCAATTTGTCGAAATACGTTTGATATTTTTTTTTGGATGAACCTCCTAGACAATCCGAGAAATTATCGAAGTAAAAAATTTTAAACTATCTTGAGTTCTGTTTTGAAATAAGCAAATGATCCGAAACCAATGGTATGCGATATTAGAGAGTAAAGAAGTTCACAAAGGAAAGCTCCTAGGAGTTATCCGCATGGGAGAGAGATTAGTGTTATGGAGAAATAAAGAGAACGAAGTAGTTTGTCTATTGGATCGTTGTGCACATCGAGGGGTCGCTTTAAGTAAAGGAAAACTAGTTTGTGAGAATGAACATGTCCAATGTCCCTTTCATGGACTGCAATTCGACAGCAAGGGAAAATGCACTGTGATTCCTTCCCGAGGGAAAAATGCACCAGTACCCCCCAATTTTAAAGTGACTTCATATACCACACGTGAACAACATAATTTTATCTGGATTTGGTGGGGAGAACCCAGAGATCACTATCCAGAGCTTCCGTGGTTTGAAGATGTAGATGATTCTTTTCATTATTTCACTCTAAAGGATCCGTGGAAAACCCATTATAGCAGATGTATCGAAAATCAACTGGATGTGTCTCATCTATGGATAGTTCATCATAATACGATCGGTAGAGGAAACCGACGAGTAAGTGATGGACCCTATACAGAATTTTCAGATAATATAGAAAAAATATGGGTATCAAATCGAAAGGAGAATGGAGAAATTTCTATATTACCAGCAGATATTCAGAAACCAAATCGTCCATCGTTGGTTCAATTCAGATTCCCATCTGTTTGGCAAAATAAATTCTCGGACATTGCGCGAATAATTATTGCATTCGTTCCTGTAGACGAGGAAAATACAATTCTTTATCTCAGATTCATTCAAAAGATCACTCGAATTCCAATATTTCGGGGAATTATTAGCCTATTCGGAAGGTTCTTCAGTAAAATTATTGCTCACCAAGATAAAAGGGTAGTGGAAACGCAGATACCGAAAAAAACAGAATTAAAAATGATTGATGGGGATAATTTATTTCCCGCAGATCATCCTATTGTAATCTATCGAAGGATTCGACAGCAGTTGAAGGAGAACTCCAACTCCTAATTTTTTTATGTTACATTATCCTTACTGAGTCTAGATTGTAATGAAAGTAGTGTTTCATGAAGATTTTTATAAAGTCTATGCATTAGATCCAGCTGCGGGAGCCGGAAGACTCGAAGGTATAGTATATATTATAGATAATGATTCTTTTTATGAATTGATTGAAGCGATTCCAGCAAAAAAGATTGATATTTTACGAGCACATACGGATCGACATTTTCTGAGAGTGCAAAATGAACCTTTGGTGTTCCATAACGCCATGTTAGCTGCGGGAGGAGCAATTCAAACAGCAGAAATTGCATATATTGAAAAAACTGCATCATTTGGATTAATTCGACCCCCTGGTCACCACGCAAGTAGAGATTCATGTTGGGGTTTCTGCTATTTCAATAATATCGCGGTGAGTTTGCTCTATCTAATGGATAAACACAAAATAAAATCAGCTTTCATCCTGGATTTTGACTTACATACAGGAGATGGAAATATAAATATCCTCTCAGATTACTCCAATATCCAGATACTGAACCCCTATTCGAATAATGAGGGGAGATATATGCAAGAAATAAAAGAAACTTTGGATTCTCTTTCAGATATTGACATCATAATAGCTAGTGCCGGTTTTGATAATGCGAAGAACGACTGGGGAAACGTTTTATCAACAGAATCATATAATCAGATAGGAAAATGGCTCAAAGAATATAGTTTAAAGCTCTGCAATGGTCGAAGGTTTTCGGTCCTTGAAGGGGGATATAATTATTCTATATTACCGACTAACTTCGATAGTTTTTGCAAAGGATTTGGGGATTAAAGGTTTG
>JAEOUK010000618.1 GCA_016839385.1 Promethearchaeota archaeon | reverse complement strand
TGAGATTGTTAATAATACTGAAGATAGTCGATATATTCAATTGGAAAAATTACGAGATCAAATTAATCTGAAACACAAAGACAAGCAATATCAGAAATATGTAAATAAAATAGCAGAATATGCAGATTTTGTAATTGGAACTACTTGGAGGAAAAATGAAAAAGTGTAATTCTGTTATTGGTTCAGTTGAATCTTAGTACCTAATCCTTTTTCAATTGCTTTAAGATAACATGCAGCCACAGATGCAGTATCTTGTATAGCAGTCCCAGTTGCATCGTAAATTATTATTTCATCATCATTTTCTCTTCCAGGTTTTTGTCCCGTGATAATATTGCCTAGTTCGCTATAAACATCATCTTCAGTGACAAGGTTTTCTTCTAACCCATGATGAAGTTCTCCTGCTTTAGCACACTGTTTGAGGATATCGACTACGATTTTATTTCCCTGGAATAATTTTGCATCTAATTCCTGTTTGTCTGGACTATCCGCTCCAATCGCGCCAATTGTTGTTCCTGATTTAACATATTCCTTCCGTAAATAAGGAGTATGTGTTGGAGTACAGGTAATGATAATATCTGACTGAAGTGTTCCCTCTTTTAATTCGGTCAATGAATTAACTTCAATTCCTAGTTCATTTGACATTTCTTTTGCGTAATCTAATGATTTTTGCATGTTCGCATCATATGCAAAAATTTTCTTTAACGGTAGAACTTCCATTACTGCACGTAATTGGATTCGCCCTTGGACTCCACATCCACAAATAGTTGCGATTTTGGAATCTGAACGAGCTAAGTATTTCATTGCAACAGCTGTTCCAGCTCCTGTTCGCATAATAGTCGGTAGAATAGAATCCGCTATTGCAAGAGGAAATCCAGTGGTTCCATCAAAGAGTAAAATTGCTCCAATTATGTTGGGAATCCCATATTTCTCCATATTCATAAAATTACTAGCGTTGATTTTCAATCCATAGTATTTTCTATTACCAAGAGCGATACCACCGACCTTTATATGAAATTCTAATTCTGAAGGTGTTTCCCCATGCACCATGTCCATTCCGAATGATTTACCTTTCCCATAGTTAAGAAAAGCATCCTCAATTATTGGAATCATGTCTTGAATGGTTATCAGAGACTCTAATTCGGATTTCGTTAGTAAAAGTGTATAATTAGGACTCATAATACTTCTTCTTATTACTCCGAGAATATTTAATTTATTTTTATTTCAATGTCGATAAAGTTTTTCCAATCACTTATTTCTTCTTTTAACTTTACAGTTATCATGAGATTCTACAAACCTGCTGATATTCAACCATGTTATTATTGCGAGAGGATAGCTAAGATAGAAAAACAACATGATTACCCAACACGTGATGGGATTTATACATTTGAGAATTATGTCTTTAGATGTTCATGGCATTCTAGATTTACATGTTCAAAGTGTGGAAAAGATTATCATTTTAGTTGGTTTTACTGGTGTCCCAAATCTGAAGAATTGGTATGTGGAGATTGTGTAAAACCGACAATGAAACCTGTAGCTTTTTGGGATCGAACATATACATATCAGTTTTATTGTAAGAATTGTGATTCATATCATTTTGACTTAATGTACGCAGAATTTCAAGGAAAACATCCATGGCAGTTAGGGAATAGAAAAATTAAATCAAATGTAGGATCATTAGATCCTTGGGATCCAGTATGGATACCTTATACTAAGAGAGAAGGTGAAAACATTTCTCTCGAAGAAGCGCTTAAGCTACCGAATCGAGTATACCAACTAAGAACAGAATTATTAAAATCAACAGAATCTCAATTCGGAGTACTGAAAATAGCGGTTCCTGAAGAGCAGATAAAATATTCTGAAACACAAGAATCTTGGGAGGAAAATAGTAAGAAATGGATGGAAATCGCAAAAACTGATATGTCTGGAGATCCGAATCGAGAGTTTGTGATTGACCCAGCTCTATGGTCATTACTTGGTAATGTAAAAGGACTTACAGTACTTGACGCGGGATGCGGAAACGGATATCTGACTCGAAAGTTAGCTAAAAATGGAGCAATCGCAGTTGGTATTGATCACTCTTCGACATTTATTGATTTCTGCAAAAAAATTGAATCTGAGCGACATTTAGGATGCAAGTTTAATTTAGGTTCTCTAACTAAAATGACGACTTATGCATCGAAAACTTTCGATATTGTTGTATCAAACATCGTAATGGTGGACGTGCTCGATTACAAGCAAGCTTTTAAAGAAATTGCGCGTGTATTGAAGGATTCTGGTAGATTTATCTGGTCGAATGTACATCCGGTTTTTGGGAGAGCTGGAGGTGCAAAGGATCCACGCTTTCCATTAGATTCCGTAAGAAATGAATCTAGGTATCTTAAAATGATTGATCGCTATTTTGATTCAGGAGGAGAGTCGTTGTTATGGATGTCCAAACCAACTTGGCAGTTTACTCGAACTCTACAGGAATATAGTAAAGCGCTAAAAGAAGCAGGATTTGTGATTTCAGAAATTGTGGAACCTCGACCCACACTAGAACTGATTCAACAACATCCCAGAGAATTAGCGTTCGATGCTGATAGATGGACTCACTTTATCATTTTTGAGTGTATCAAGAGAGAATAATTCTGTATTATCTTATTTTTTACTTAATCTTCAAAATGTTATCAAAACAGTAAACCTATTTTATTGCGAGTTCTAATCCTTCACATTATGTCAGAAGCTTACAAGGAACTAGCAACCTATATGAAGGATATTAAACTCCTTGGAGTTGGCACTTCTATTCTTCATTGGGATATGGAAACAGTTATGCCTGTTAAAGGTGCTGCCCAGCGAGGAGAAACTCTTGGAATTCTTTCTAAGATTACTCATGATTGGATCGTATCGGAAAAAACGAAAAATTTACTAGATGTAGCTCATAAGGCTGAAGGATTAAATGCTGTAGAACTCCGAAATCTTGAGTTATGGCAACGAGATTTTGACTTGGCTACAAAAATTCCATCGGATTTTGTTCGAGAATTCACAATGCAACAAGCAAAGACTGTGAATCTATGGAAAAAAGCACGACCAGCGAATGATTTCAATATGGTTCAAGCTGATTTAGAAACTCTATTTGAAATGATTAAGAAACAAGCAGCTTTTTTGGATTCTTCAAAACATCCATATGATGTAATGTTGGACTTGTATGAAAAAAATGCAACGCAAAAAGATATTGATTACTTCTTTGGCCCATTGAAAATTGGGTGTGTCGATGTTCTAAAAAAGTGCCTAGATGCACCAGTAAAACCAAATCCGGAATTATTAAAAATACCAGCAAGTGTGGAAGCTCAGAAAAAGTTTTCAAAAATCTTGTGGAAACTCTTGGGAATGCCAGATGAACGTTCAAACTTATTTGAGACAGCACATCCTTTCACCACGGGTTACGGAAATGATGTTCGAATAACTACCCATTACGATGAGAAATCACCTATAAAAGCGAATATGTTTAGTGTGATTCATGAGGCTGGTCATGCATTATATGAATTGGGAATCCCAGAAGAACATTGGTGGACCCCCGTTGGTGATTCAATCAGCATGGGTATACATGAATCCCAATCCCGATTTCCAGAGAACATTTTATGTAAATCTCCTGAATTCTTGACTTATTTGTATCCTCAAGTGCAAGAGATCTTTACTGGATATAAAGATGTACCATTGGAAGAATTCATTCGAGCAGTTAATATTGCTACTCCATCTCTCATTCGTATTTATGCTGATGAAGTAACTTATAGTTTACATGTCATCCTACGATACGAAATTGAGCGGGATCTTTTCAATGACAAAGTCACAATTGCTGAACTTCCTCAAGTTTGGAACCAAAAAATCAAAGACATGTTGGGAATTGAAGTTCCAAATGATTCGGATGGAGTATTGCAAGATACTCATTGGTACTCTGGATTGCATGGATACTTTCCAAGTTATGCTTTAGGAAATGTGTACGATGGTAATTTGATTTATGCAATGGAAAAAGATGTTCCAAACTGGAAGGATGAATTAGCTAATGGGAATTTGATTCCTGCAATGAATTGGATGAACGAAAACATTCATGCGCATGGTTCAATGTACGATCCAATTCCATTAATTGAAAAAGTTACAGGAACCAAACCGGATTCAAAATATTTCGTGCAATATCTGAATGAAAAATTCAGTAAAATCTATCAATTCTAATCTCATTTTTTTTATTTTATCCCCCATTTTAATATTTGATTTTTCTTGACTGAACACAAACTAGATGTAAGTGGAAAGGGTTGTCCCCATTGTTTGATTATGACACGTAGAAAACTAGCAACATTGGAATCGGGCGATATTCTCAAAGTTGAAGTAGATCATCCTAAAGCTGCTCTGGAAAATATACCTTTTGGTATGGAGCAAGATGGTCACAAGTTAGAAACTAAGAAAGTAAAACCTGGTTTCTGGGAACTCACTATTACAAAAAAATAGATTTTTTTATATATATGTAGATTTAACAAAAGTTAGTTGATGAAAATATGGTAAGAATTACAAAAAAACCGAATCTACCAGAGCCATGGCTTCAATACTATCCGGAAGGAGCTACAAGAGAACTAGATTATGAAGAAATTCCTATCGATGAATTATTACATCGACAAGCTAAGGCATTACCCAATGCAAATTCAATGAAATTCATGGGAAAAGCATGGACTTATGCCGAATTGGAAAAAATGGTAGACGAATTTGCTGCTGGATTAATTAAATTAGGTTTAAAAGAAAAAGAGACGGTATTAATTGATCTTCCAAATTCACCACAACACTATATAGCCTACTTGGCAACTTTACGAGCGGGAGGACAAGCTAGTCCTGTGATTCCGCTGCACAAAGGTGCTGAAATCATTCATCAAGCTAATGATTCGAAAGCAAAAATTGGTATCTTCATGGACAAAATATGGCAAGGGTATATGCATGGTAAAAACGTTGAAGAGAAAATCCCAACTTTAGAAACTGTCATTCTCACAGGACTCGGTGACTATATGCCGGGATTCACTCGGTTTATGGGTAAAGCACTCGGAAAGATTCCATATTGGAAAAAATGGGATAAGAAAGACGGAAGTCTACCAATCTTGAACTTCAAAGATGTTTATGAAAAAGACACAAGTGCTCTAAAGAATGTTAAAGTCAACCCAAGAGAGGATGCTGCATTTCTGCTTTACACAGGGGGCACAACAGGAAAATCTAAAGGTGTAATCCTAACTCATTTCAACATTATCTGTAACGTGACTCAAATGGCGTATTGGATAAATCATCAAATTGAGAACTTACCTTCGCCAACTGATGGTTCATTTGACATTTATTTGCCGATAGGTCATGTCTTCGGACTCAATCTGGCTTTGATAGCTGCACTCTTTATGGGATATACCAACAATCTGTATGCGAGACCTCCTGATACTGGAGAAGAGTACCTCAAAAATGCAATGAAGGAAAAGACTACCATACTTCCAGCAGTACCATCCATGTGGAATAAAATGGCAATGGATCCAAATGCCAGTAAATACAAGGGAAAACTCAAATCTCTAAAAGCTGGTGCTTCAGGAGCTGCAGCATTACCATACGAAGTAAAAACCACTTTTGAAGAAAGAACCGGTGCAGTTATAATTGAAGGGTGGGGAATGACAGAAGGTGGCTTAGTTACAGTTAATCCATATCATCGATCTAGAGTTTGGACGGTGGGAGTTCCAGCACCGGATATCTGGGTGAAAATCACCGATGCAGAAACGGGAGTTAATGTGTTGAAACAATGTCCACATATGGATCCCTACTGCCAGGAGAAATGTGGGGAAGAAGAGCTGCAATATATTGGAGAAATTGCATTTACTGGTCCAAATATGATGAAAGGATACCTAAATAACCCTGAAGAAACCAATCGGGTTATAAGGAAAGATCCTGATGGTATCCCCTTTTACTATAGTAGTGATATTGGATGCATTAACTGTGAAGGATATCTTAAAATTAAGGACCGTAAACGTGATATGATCAAAAGAAAAGGACATGCAGTCTTTCCCTTAGAAATTGAGGACTTAATGATGATGTACGAGCCAATTTTTGAAGTAGGAGTATTTGGAGTCCCAGATGCAGAATCTGGTGAGGAAATCAACGCAGCTGTTGCTCTTAAACCGGAATTTATTGGTAAAGTTAGTGAACAAGACATTATAAATTGGTGCAAAGAGAACATGGCTCCATACAAGTATCCTCGTAAAGTATATATAATGAAAGAGCTACCTAAATCCATGATTGGCAAAATTTTACGACGAACACTCCGTGACGAATACGGAAAATAATCACATGATCCAATATTTTTTCCCATTTTTTTTAAGCAGAAGAGATATGCTGTTTATTTTATTTTTTTTAACTTAAGTTTGTAGATCAAGGGGAATACACAAACCTACTTCTATCCTATACTTTTAAATTGAAACACAAAGATAAGTGTAGGT
>JAEOUK010000617.1 GCA_016839385.1 Promethearchaeota archaeon | reverse complement strand
CAAGGGTGTATTTTTTTCCCAATATCATAATAGGAGATAAATCAAAAGAGGTGATACAAATTTCGCGTAAACCATAATTTTTCATTTCTTTTAGGAAATCGCCTCCTATGCGTTTTAATTGGGTTTTATTTTCCTCAACGCGAGTTCTTGCTTCAAAATCCGTCAATATGTTGTATATCTTTTCTTCTTGAACTGGTAAAATTTCTATAGCTGTTTCTAATGGTATTTTATAAGAAAGAAGGACATCATATATTAGCTTAATTTTGGCATAAACGGATTTGTGAAATAAATAAGATTCAGTTTGACAAGTAACGAGTACATCCCCAGAATAATTGTCTTTATCGTTATATATCTCTGCTTGTTCGTTTGAATTGAACTCCAAAATACTAATATTTTTTGACATAGCCCGTGCAAATTTAAATAATGCGGAAACTAATCCTGCGTTAAGCTCAAAAGAATCTGCAATTTCAGAATCAGCATTGATTTTAAATTCCTCTTTTGAAAAGTCGAAAAATCTTAGGTATTGTTTGATACCATTTGGAGCAACTTTCACCTTTAACTGATAGTAAGGAAATCCATTGTTGGTTATAACTGAGAATGTATAGATTGTCACTTTTAAAAAAAATTTGTCAACATAATATTCTATTAAATACAAATGTTATATGATGCTCTGTTTTTATATAGTTTCCTAAATCAAAAAGATAATTTTATCAGAGTTGATAAAATTTAGTTTACTATTCAATTCTTACACCTTGTTTTTTAAGAATCTCTTGAACCTCTTTAATATTAACCTGCCTACAAGAAACGTTATCCTTAATAGAAACAGCAGCAGCAACTCCTGCACCTTGACCAGTAACCATACAACAACACATTTGTCGGGTTGCAGCGTGGGAAATTTTGTCACCAGCAACACAACGACCGGCTACGAGGAGATTTTCTATTTTTTGTGGAACAATAATGCCATAAGGAACTTGAAAATATCTGCCTGTGGTAGGCATAATTGCGATGCCATAACCATCTATGAATTCAGGACATATCCCAATCGAATCATCGAAACGTCCTTGATTTCTTACATCGTGTTCGGTGATTTCATATTCGCCAATTATTTTTCTTGATTCTCTAGTGCCTAAGGAAGCCCCAATCGTTCTTAACTTTGCTTTTTTAAAACCTGGCGTGTACTTTTTTAAGGCTTCAATGGCCCATAGAACTCGTTTTCTCCCCTCGATTTCTGCTTTTGTGAGATCCCATACATCTGTAGGGTCTAAATTTGACATGTGGATGCCGTTGAAGGATGTAATTTCTCCTGCATCTGTATAATTAGTCCAATAGCTTTCAATATTTACATCTTTTGGAATCTCACCAGCCTCTTTTGCTTTAATAAATGGCTCAACTAAGTATGTAGTAAAAAAATTTTCTTCCTTACCTGTAGTTTCGCCCCAATCTCCAATACTACTCGGATTTAAGTAGACATACATTAAAAATTTACCTATATTGATTCCACTGGCTCCAAAATTCACTGTTACCTCCATTAATTCGTTCTTCGGATTTTTTCGAAATGGCGCTCCCGAAAAGTAAGCTATATCAGCATCACCCGTCGCATCAATTATCCGTTTGGCTAAAATCGCTTGTCTTCCAGATTTACTTTCTGTGATAACGCCTTTAATTGTATTGCCCTCCATAATCACACCAACCGCAGTACAATGGAGAAGTGGCGTGATGTTTGCTTCCTGTACTAACTCATCAGCTAAATGTTTAAAAACTTCGGTATCCAGAACTTCATAGGTCGGTTCTCCGTTTACTATCAATCCCTCTTGTTCAAGAGTCGCTCTCATGTCCTTGTTTCGAATGTTTCCGAATATATTTATGCTACCATTCATTTCTTTGGCTCGTAGTTCGAACTCTGAACCAATCCCACCAGCATCGACCGTGTCCGCGTATCTATACCATGCGATGGTCCCTATCATTGATTGCGTTATAACCCCACCAAAACAACCATATCTTTCAACAAGAGTAGTATCAACACCTTCTCTTGCGGCAGCTAACGCAGCAGTGAGTCCTGCTGGTCCACCACCTAAGACTAAAACATCTGTTTCAAGCATCACAGGTACTTTTTTTGATGGTTCTTCAATATAATTCACGATTTATAACCATTTTTTACATATTTGACTCTATAGAAAGGTATCTAACCTTAATTAATCTAAACACCTAAGTTAACTTTTAGATTTCTTAATGGAATTTAAATTTTGTTTTTAAAAAAAGCCTTTTTAGGAAGTTCTAGATTATCGTTGTCAATATTCCTAACGATTTCATTCAATTTCAATTTCACAACAATTTTTTTAAAAACTGTTTTATCACAGGGTTTTATTAACCTTCAATTCAAATCTTTTTTATATTGGAATATTTTATCTTATTTTATGAGTCTCTTA
Organism: Promethearchaeota archaeon; assembly: GCA_016839385.1. The sequence goes on along the minus strand of JAEOUK010000617.1, from coordinate 1,444 downwards.
AATGTCTTAATTGAAATTGAGTTAAAGCTTAAACAATACAAGGTGCAATTTCTATTTCTGTTCCTATTTTGGTTTATGGGCTTTTCAGTGTTTTTCATTATTGAACCAAATCATACATTCTGGGAATACGTTTTATTCTCTTTAACTATACGCCAACCTGAAAATACGGGAGATTTTACAAGTTTTTATTCTTTACTATGGCCAATTTTATTAGAAGTAATTGTTTTTGGATTCATTATGGGTGAATTATTGGAGAAGTATAATCCAATTATAACTAGCAGAATTTTAGCTAAATTCAAGCGCAACCATATTGTCATAATTGGATATTATCACTTATCAGAAAGAATTATTGAACATTGTATAGCTAACAAGGAATCCTTTTCCATCCTAGAGGACAATCAAGAATTAGTAGAAGATCTGATCAATTCAAGTTATCCTGTCGTAATTGGTGACCCAACAGAGACGATCAATCTTGAGTTTGCGAGTATTAAGCGAGCAAAAGAAGTTTTCATTGGGATTGATGATGCGAGAATTGCACTTATTTGTACGGAAAAGATACGCAAAATCAACCAAGAATGCCCAATTTACGTACGCGCGTTTGAGGATCACCTACAAGACTATCTTAAACAGCCTCCCTTTAACGCAACTCCTTTTTCCACCTCAAAATGGGCGATGGATGGTATTCGAGACTGGACTAAAGGTAAAAAAGGAAATGTTATAGTTATTGGGCGAGATAGTTTAACTCATCGAATTGCTTATGAGATTTCTTTACAATCTGACCGTGAAGTGTTCCTCTTCGATGATGAGCATGATGGCATTGAGTTTAAAGTAAACGATCAATTACACATTATAAAAGAATTTGCACGCTTTTTAAGTGATATACGTGATCATGTGAATTTGGAAGAGGTTTCTCAAGTCTTTATTTGTTGGAAGCAAGATTCAGAATTTGATGAATCACTTTATCTTACATATAAACTAAATCTTCGTTATCCTCATATAGAGATATTTGTAAGAATTTTTGACGAAGAATTAATAGATTTGGTTGAGAATTATAATGCGAAAACTTTTTCAACTTCATCAAATGCTTTTAAGATGCTTCAGAAACTAGTACCCTCATATTCCGCTATTGCTCCAAAACTCGATAAGTGAATATTGTATCTTTTTTTTTACTTTTTTTATTTTTAGGTATAAAACTTAACTTTTGCAGATCTAGGTAAAAAATTATAAATTTTACAATATTAAAAAAAATATAGGAAAATAGGGCAAACAATAATGCTATGTTGATGATATAAATTATGAGTATGGAAGGAAAAATATGTATAATCACTGGCGCGAAATCAGGCATCGGTAAGGCTACAGCTATAGGGTTAGCAAAAATGAACGCTACTGTCGTAATGTTATGCCGTAACAAAGAACGAGGAGAAAAAGCACAAAAAGAGATAAT
>JAEOUK010000616.1 GCA_016839385.1 Promethearchaeota archaeon | reverse complement strand
ACGCATCCGATACTATCATCCCATCCCACTAGCATTAATCCCAGAGGCACAATTTTCACTTTTTTGTCTGTTTTTGGATCTATATATGCGAGAATTATAACAGTGAATGACTTAGCATTGGAGGTCCTTGAAAAAGAGGAATTTTGTCGGCGCTATATATGATGTGTGTCGCAAACAAACCGACAAAAATTGTAGAAAAAAATTAGAATAATTCCAACAAGAAATTAGTTCATTTCAATTTATTATAAAAACGCTTCATAATTTGAATTTTCATTTCAATGAACAGCGCACGAACTCCTTTTGCAGATTTTGCAGATACAATATGGACTTTTGTATTGTGGCGTCGTTCAACCGATTCAATCAGTTCTTTGAATTTAATATCTTCCGGATCAATTAAGTCCAATTTGTTTCCTATTAGAAAGTAGTCGCTATTTGGGGAGAATTGTTTTAAATCATTCAGCCAACCACTGATTTCATAAGGTGGTTTGTTTAAATCGAAAATAGTTAAAGCGCAAAATGCATGAGACATGTAATAATTCCGAATTTTACGGAAAAAGGGTTGCCCCGCTAAATCCCATAAGTAAACTTTGGTATCTTCTGAGACTTGGTTATTCAAGTATGTAAATTCTTCATAGGATAAATCTTGATTATCCAAAATAAACTTGTGTTCACCCTGAAAATCGATCATTTCGTGATTCTCATCAATTTTCAAAGGTGTAGTTGTAAAATCCGCTCCTATAGTGGGAATATATGAACCTTGGAACTCATTCTTAGTGTATCGAAGGATTAAACTAGTTTTTCCTACACCAAGATTTCCGATTACAATGCATTTCAACATGATATTATTACTATTTTCCATTTTTCTGACCTAAATCATGTAGTTTAGTGAGTTCTATAACGCTAGTAGGTTCAATTTTGATTCAAGCTTTATTTATTTTAATCCATACTTAGATTAATGAAGTATACCAATATTATTCAATTACTATTTATCATCTTTTTCCTTTTAATTGGGAAGACTTTACCCTTTATGCATCCATATTTATCATATGGAATAGTATTTTCATTTTCTGTTTAATTTACATGGTGCTTATTCGAAATATTCAGATTTTTCTTGATTTAGAGGGATCATGATGATAATGGAATATGGCTAACAATTTGAATCCATGCCTACCTAAATAGTTCTTCTTTCGATTATACGCCACAGAATAATTCCGAGAAACTTTCTTGAAAATATCTCATGTACATGTTTCACGGATGTTATCGGTGTAATATAACTATTTAAAATAATCATTAGAAAGTTTACAGAAGTTCAACTATATCATCTCATTCATTACTATCAATCTTATCATTACGAATAAATATACAGAAGGGAATATGGGATGTCAAAAAATTTGAATCTAAAAGTGTCGGAAAGCTTGTTTTATGAGTTTCATAGAGTTAAAGCTAACCTCAAAGCTGGTACGAACCAAGATGCGTTAAGCAAGATGGTAGTTATCGCTGAAAAAATTCTGCGAGAATTTAAATCAAAGAAAGAAAAAGATGAGTTCCTCCGATCTTTGACAGAAGATGAATCTGAAATCTTAGAGATTGAAAACTAGCCTCTTCTTTTTTTTCATCCCTTCATTCTCATTCTTCACTCCTTTTTTTTACCCATGGAACGAGATGCGATTACTTCAATCCCTAATCCGAGTAAATTCGGAATGATTACATCTCCCATTTGGACAGGAGCTTTAGCAGTAACATGATTAACTACTTCCATTGCCTTAAATAGCTGTCCTTTTGGTATTCCTTCTTTAGAACGAACTGGTAATACTGGTAATTCTCCATCTTCAATTTTAACCGTTGTAATAAGAGTGCGTTTCGGAGCAGTATATTCATCCTTTCCGTATTGTATTCCTCTAGAGCATCCATATCCTTCTACTTGTACCTCTCCAGTTTCATCCTTGAACACTTGAAGTTTGCATGAATTTGGACAAACGATGCATATAATTTCCTTCATATCTCCTTTTTTTGATTCTTTAAATTCTGCTTCCATTTTATGCACTCTCCTCTGTTTTCACTTTAGGTGGTACTTTTTTAATATGAATAGTAATATCTGTTTCAACCATTTCAGGATTAATTTTAATCTTATAATTCAGCATCTCACTTGGGATGATATGTTTTGATTTTCGCTTATCGAATACCTTTCCTTTTGAAACAAACTCGACAATACAATCTTTATCCGGTGCTTTCGGTCGGAATGAGAATTGTATGATTTTTTCTTCTTTCAGATGATCTATTCTTTGTGGAACAATGTAACCCACGTTTTCTCCCGGAACGGTACGGATAGGTTTGAGTAACTTTCCGCCCCGATCTTCATTATTAACATATGCAGTGGCATTTTCCCCTGCACGCTCAGCTTCTTGAGTCACCCAATCCACTAAGTCATGCACTTGAAGTACGTTACCGCATGCAAAAATACCTGGCACTGTAGTTTCTAAGTACTCATTTACCATAGGACCATTCGTCCGATCTAATTCAATTCCTGCTTTCAATGAGATTTCATTTTCTGGGATCAGACCCACAGAAAAAAGCACTGTATCACATTCGAAAACTTTCTCAGTTCCTGGTTTTGGCATCCATTTCTCATCCACTTCTGATATAACAACTTCTTTCACTCGTTTATTTCCTCGAATATCTGTAATTGTATGGGATAGATACAACGGAATATCATAATCTTGTAGGCATTGAACAAAATTTCTCACCAATCCTGAACAATATGGAAGTACTTCTGCTACACATAATACTTTAGTTCCTTCTAGAGTCATTCTTCGTGCCATAATTAGTCCAATATCACCGGAACCGAGTATTACTACACGCTTTCCAGGCATATATCCTTCCATATTTACTAATCTTTGTGCGGTGCCTGCAGAGTAAATTCCAGCAGGTCGGGCTCCGGGTACATTTATAGCCCCTCGAGTTCGTTCTCGGCACCCCATAGCAAGAACTACAGATTTCGCTTTTACTTTGATTAATCCATATTCTTGGTTCATTGCGGTGATAGTTTTATCAGAGCTAAGATCAATAACCATGGAATCCAAAAATACCTCAATACCAGATGCTCTTACTTTGTTAATGAATTTTTGTGCATATTCTGGACCGGTGAGTTCTTCTTTGAAATATGTTAACCCAAAACCATTATGAATACACTGTTGGAGGATTCCTCCTAATTCAAAATCACGTTCTATAATAGTTACTTTAACGCCTTTTTCATGTGCAATTAAGGCAGCTGCAAGACCCGCTGGACCTCCACCAATTACGGCAACATCTGTTTCAATGAGTTTACTCATGGTTTTTCCCCCTTCCATGGTTGAATTTCTAATTGTTTAGTTCTCTCAAGTACCATTTCGGAACCAGGATCATTTTTGGTAATTGTGGTCACAGGTTTTTCTAGTTCTCTAGATAGTATTTTCAAAATTTTAGGTGTACAAAATCCCCCTTGACATCTTCCCATTCCGGGACGGAGACGTTTTTTAATCATATCCATTGAAGTACAGGGGATTGGTCTATTGATCGCATCTACAATCTCAGCTTCAGTTACAGTCTCACATCTGCATATAACTCTTCCCCATTGCGGTCGTTCTTGTATAGCTGCAGATAATTCATCCTCATTCATTTCCTCTAAGCGTTTCTGAGGTAATCTATTAGGATTCCAGTTGGATTTTTCTTCCAAAGTCAACGATGTATGCTTTCTTACAAGTTCGACCACATATTCCGCAATTGCCAAGCATGATGAGAGCCCTGGTGAGCAGATTCCTGCAACATTAATGAAATTCGGCACTTTACTCTGTTCTATAATAAAATCTCCATCTCGGTTGGAAATAGCACGCAAACCTGCGAAATTTGTAATTGCAAGGCGTATAGGAATGCTAGGAAGCAGTTTTCTTCCTCCAACAATTATTTCGTTTAAACCTGCGGATGAAGTGGAAACATCTTCCTTATTCTCTTGCAAGTTACTATTAGGTCCAATGAATGTGTGTCCTTCTATCGTAGGGCATACTAGGATTCCTTTGCTAAAAGCTGTGGGAATGGGGAATAATATCTGATTTATCGGTATTGAATTTCGATCCATTAAAATATATTCTCCCTTTCGAGGAGTTATAGTAAAATCATCAGCACCAACCATTTTTGCGATTTCGTCTGCAAATAATCCAGCAGCATTAACGATCACCTTAGAAGAGATGGTTTTTTGACCAACGCGGATACTAAATCCCTGCTCATTTTTTTGGATTTGTGTCACTGGACTAGATAACAAGATTTCTACTCCATTTTTGTACGCATTCTCTGCTAATGCAACAGTCAGTCCAAAAGGCCATACAACTGCTGCAGTAGGTGCATAGAAAACTGCTTTTACATTATCTGCAATATTAGGTTCCATAGTTTTAATACGCTTAATATCCGTGATTATTTCTCCCGGTATCTTTCTTTTATCTGCTTGGGATTTTTCTTTCTCCAATACCTTCATATCTTCCTCTGTAAATCCTACTACAAAAGACCCTACTCGTTTAAACGCAAAATTTAATTCTTTTTGCGCTTGATCAAACATAGGATTACCCCTTACATTCATTTTACAGCGCAATGATCCCTCAGGAGCTGCATACCCCGCATGGATAATTGCAGAATTTCCTTTGGTGGTTTCCGAAGCCACATCTTCATGTTTCTCAACAAGAATGATTTTCAATTTGTATTTTGATAACCATCTTGCAATTGCTGTACCTGTTACTCCTCCACCAATCACGCAAATATCATACATTCTAAATTAATCCTAATTATTGTAATGGAAATTAATACAATAGTTCTACATTTGGTTCTTTTGCTTTTAAATTAAAATTTGTTAATATAACTGTAATAATAATCGACTTTCGTCGACTATATATTTCACAAGTCATTTCATCCTTTCATAGGTGAATCAAGTGGACGATAATGATTTTGAGGTATTTTTTCAAACATTAACCGTAAAAGATTTGAAAGAAATTATTTCTGAGTATAAGGAAGTCAAAGGGCTTTCTAAATACCGAAAACCGGATTTGATTGAAACTTTTATAAATCTATTTTCGAAAGAGGAGCAAACAGAAGCATATAATAAATGGATGCCCATTAAATTACGGGATTATATTGAGCGATCTATTAATGTGCTAACGCGATGGAAAAATGTACAATTGACTTTGGATGAGGATCAAGATCTTTATCACATTGATATAACTTGGCAAGGTGGTGAAGAAGACCGTTGTACGGTTTCTTTGGAAGATGAACAAGTACTCCATGAATGCAACTGCAAGTTGGGAGAAAAAGGAGGTATTTGTGTGCATTTAGTTTCACTTGTCATTCTCTTATATCTTAAGGGAAAAATTGACTTGAACCAATTCCCATTTCCCATAGAAGAATCATGGTTACATAATGTATTAAATTATAAATTCGAGATTATTGCAAACGTCTCCAATACGGATGATGCAGATATCGACATGGATGAGTATTGGCTATTTATCGGTGATAAAACAATCACGGCAAAATGGTCGGGGGAATATGCTGGAACCAGCACTGTCAATATTGACGAATTAAATAAAAAACTAAAAAAGGAAGCAGAAGAAAAAGTAATTGAGAAAGCTGGAAAAAAAGGCGCAAAAACAAAATCTGTGAAGTATACACCAATAACAGTCGAAGAATGGGTTATCACTAAAGTCGTAGATAAGGAAATGGAATCGTTACGAAAATATGGAAGAGTTCGGGATATTGTAACAGATAAATATAAAGTGATAGAAAAAATTATCACAAATAAAAAGCAAATAGAGCGTTTAAGATCTGCATTCAAACGTGCTGCTGAAAAATTTGGACAAGATTCTTATCCCGAAACAGACGAAGATATCCAAGAAGCATTACGAGTTGGATTAATTGAATGATAAAGTTTTGTCTTTATTTTTTCTCCATATATATTCGAATTTGAAAATAATTAAACTCACAATAATTGTAAATGTTGAATAGAGATCGGAAAATATTAAGCTGCAAATTATTTCTGAATGAAAAAGCAATCTCAGATAGCTTTATATAATATCATATCAAAATTTTTCCATCTATTGTGAGGGATTTGAAATGGAAAACAATATGCAACAAACTTTAAGGTTAAAACGGAATTTTGGAGGAATCTTGATTGCCTTAGGAATCATTCCACTATCATTTACCGTTTTTGTGTTCGTGATAAGTTTACTCGGATTTGACATCTTTAATGGTCTATTTAGTGAAATGCTTAAAGATCTATCATTATTGATATTATGGATATCAGTATTGGTGAATAATGGTAATTTAAAACTTCATCTTAACAATACGGACTTTAATTCTTATTATCAAATGATTCTGGTTGGAGAAATTATCGCTATTGCCGCACTTGGATTGTATTGGATCGGATTTTTCTTCATTTGGGGCACAGCATGGTATATAACGTTATTAGTGTACGATGCAATGATACTTTGTTCACTTATCTTTTTAATTATCGCTTGGGTAAAATTAGGAAAATTCGGAGAATCAATGGGATATGGAATCAGACATAATTTAATTGCTGGAACAAGATTATTGATTGTAGGAGCTATCATACAAATTTTACCTCTTATCTTGGATATTCTGGGATCTATTTTTATCTCTGATTATGACGCTTTATTGGTTTTGATCTTAATCATAGGATTTATTCAATTAACCGGACTTATTTTTGATTTAATCGGATATATCAAAGTAGGTAATAGTTTTCGACTCTCAATTTCAAGTTATTCGTATCCTGAACCAAGAATTGGAGATGATACTAGCATGTATGGAGGGATCTCCCCAATTCACCCGATAACTCCTCAATCCACACCGCAAGAAAATTCAAAAGAAATAAAATATTGCATGAAATGCGGATCACTTCTTATTCCAGATGCGGGATTTTGCCCTAAATGTGGTTGGGAAATCAAACAATTTTAAAAAAATCTTTTTTATTTTTAAAAGCTTATCAAGTTCAAAAAGTGGAAATCATTAAAAAAAACAAAAAACTTTCTGCTGTACCTCCAAGTATTTTAACTAAAATAGATCACTCTTTGACGGGAAGTATTTTTTCAATAAGAAATAAGAATATTAAAAAAATGTAATTTGGAGCTATTAAAATTCTACAGTAATTACTTCTGACTCATCTATATCCTCAAATTCATCCGTACCATCGTCAAACCGTTCACCCTCTTCCAATGAATGTTGGTTTGCGATAAATGAAAATATCTTCTTACCTTTCAAGATTTTAGAGAATACAATATGGTCGATTTTGTCGATATACCCATTTTCATTGAGTGATTCTGAAAACATATCAAAATGACCTTGATCTCGAAAACTTGCAATTAGGTGAATCTGTTCATCAGATCCTACGCTTGCAAACAAGATTTCATTATATTCCTCTGCCAAATATTTTGCGAAGGATTCCAAGAACATGCTATCGAGTTTTCCTATTGGTAATTTTTTCAATCGCAAAGTCAATTGACAATGTAACTGTAATCCAATCTCTTCTGGATTTACAACAATCGTAAAACTTTCCAGGATATTGGACTCTTTTAATTTGTGTAACCTGTGATATATTGTAGAAGTTTTAATATCTAGCTCTTTAGCTAAATATTTCAGAGAAACTCGTGAATCTTTTTCCATTGCTGATAGCAATTTTATATCTATAGCATCCATTCTTGCACGCACACACCCTTTTGTTTGTAAGGTGGCTGGATCCAATGAAAGGATCCGAGCCGTGATCAGTTGATCAATTTTTTTTATATTTAAATTTTGGTGGAAATATTACATGACCGATGAATTTCTTCACGGATTGTTGGTTGCGGAGTATTGTTTTGATTTTCCTCGGAAAATCGTGAATATTACCATATTGTCGAACCCAACGAATTTATGTCGCAATTCGTCGGAATTAAAGATCTATCAGATCTATTTCATATAATACATTATTCTT
>JAEOUK010000615.1 GCA_016839385.1 Promethearchaeota archaeon | reverse complement strand
ATCCAGTAAATGAATCAATATATAAGAAATATAAACTCATCACCAAATAAACGACAATATGATGAATCAAGAATTTTGTTCCTGAATGCCATTTTGTTTTTTCAATAAGAACACTCGTAATATGGAAAATTAATCCTAGACCCCATCCAGTTACAACCCACATAACCCATAAGTATTGTGGAGGAAAACCATTCACTAGATTGATAAAAGTCAACAACGCATTTACGAAAATATAACTGAGAATATGAATCAAAACATCTTTTGGTAAAAATCTTTTCCGTTGTGTTTTTGATTTAGAGGTGGTTTCTTTCATGATCTGACCCATTTCTAAATGATATATTCGTGAATGGCACAGTCATTATAAAACTGTTTGTAGCCAGTTATTGTCAAAATTAAGTAATTAAAAAATAAATTTTCAGCTTATGCAATGTAAACTACTCCTTCCCAAGGAAAAAGATGGATATTTACATTTTTAATCTTCTCGTTCTTTGAATGAATAGTCGTTGATTCTGCAAAACTCGCATATTTGTGCGGATTTTTGAATTCTACAGGCTTATCACCCATATTTAAATAAATAATTGCGATTTGCTTCTCAGACTCGTGACTATAGGATCGAATATAGGAGAGTACGCAGGAGGGTATTTCTGAGGAATTAATCAACACAATATTTCCAGAGTGGAGTGCGTGTGTATCTTTCCTAATTTTAAGAAACCGTTTATAGCAGTTCAACAAAGAATCGGTATTCTCAGATTGAATCCGAACATTTCGCTCTAGATAAGAAAGTGTAATTGGTAACCAAGGTAAAGTATTAGTAGCGCTAAAACCTGCATGGGGAGTTGTGTTCCACTGCATAGGTGTTCGACATTCGTCTCTATTGACAGATTCTCCCGCAAATTTTCTAACGGCATCCAATATAAATTTCGGCACTTTACCAAATTTATGAGCGAGCGGATCTAAACTCTTCTTTATATCAAGATAATGATTCTCCATCCCTACCTCTTCACCGTAATAAATAAACGGAACTCCTCGAACTGTTAATTGAAGTGCAGTATTAAGTTTAGCTTTTTGAAAATCTCCGTTTAATCGAGAAATTCGACGCAAACGGTCATGGTTGCTAAATACCCAGGTTGGGAGAAATGGATCTGGAAAGAATTTTTCATATAATCGAATAAGTCTCTTAACTTTTGTAGCATTCAAGGGAATTCCCAACGATTTGAAGAGGAATACCAAATTTAATCCATCATTTAACTCATCTCCACAATATTGTCTTAGCATAAACATAGGTCCAGTAACTTCTCCTACCATAAATCTAGGGGGATGTTGAAATTCATCAATTAATGAACGAAGCTTTTTCATGAAAAATAATGTATCAGGGTGATGTTGGGTATATTTTTTAGATTCAAATAAATAATCAGGACTCTTTTCAGAAGGAAACAAACGCAAAGAGAAGGGATTATCACGAAATTGAGCATCCTCAAACAATGCATCAATAATGTCTAACCTAAATCCATCCACCCCTTTTTCTAACCAAAAACGAACAGTATTCAACATTTCTACTTGAACTTCAGGATTATGATAATTTAGATCAGGTTGGAATGGAAGAAATTGAGCCCAATACCATTGTTCCGTGTCACTATCATAATGCCAACCTGAACCTCTGATAATTGCTTTCCAATTATTTGGAGGTTTTTTACCCCCCGATTTTTGTCCATCTCTCCAAATATACCAATCTCGTTTGGGATTATCATTGCTAGAGCGAGATTCAAGAAACCATGGATGTTGATCGCTTGTATGGTTTAAGACTAAATCCAACACAATTTTCAAATCTCGATTGTGAATTTCAGAAATTAAACGTTCACAATCTTGCATTGTCCCATACTCTTGTGAAATTCCGCGATAATTCATAATATCATATCCAAAATCTGCTTGAGGAGACTCATAGAAGGGGGAGAACCAGATAGTTTCTATTCCTAAATTTTGGATGTAATCAAGTTTTGATATTATTCCGTTTAGGTCACCAATTCCATTGCCAGTTGAATCATAATACGATCTCGGATATATTTGATAGACTACGGTCTTTTTCCACCATGGGATCTGATCCATGATATCATGTAGGAAACTCACTAATTAAATGCGTTTGTAGTTATCAAAATAAGAAAAATGAAAAATAAAAAGAATGATTATTTCTTTTGTCTCTTCTTTACTAGGACTATTGTTACGATTGATGCGATTGCAACTAACCCTACCCCCCCACTAATTGAAATCCATAAAATTACAGATGTTGGATATTTTGGGAGAGTTGGTAAGTCAAGCGTTAAACCCATAAGAAAGATATCCGATCCTCCATTCAATGTGGAATTATTATTATGAGGATTTTTTATTGGAAAATTAGAAGATGTAGTATAACCAGTTAAATATACTTCATTTATGAATGAAAGACACACATCTTGACCACTATCCCCTACATCTCCACCAAATAAGGAAGATGTAAGTAGATAACCTCTAGCATTTAATATAGTCATAAATCCTTCACGGTTCTCAGGATCTTCGTCAAAAGATTCTCGGTCAGGAAAATCACTAGAATAGGATTCTCCGACTATGTATGCATTTTTTTCACTATCAACAACGACATCAAATCCAGTATCAATTGCAGAACCTCCAATTAAAGTCAAATACTTTAGAGATTGTCCGTCAGAACTCATTTTAGCAACAAATACATCCTCGGATCCTCCACTATAATCAGAAGTTACTAATTTTGAATTGGCAAATGACAAAAAGGTGCTTCCCGTGAAGTAAATATCATCATTACTATCAAGAGTCATCCCGTATGCGCGATCTTGTCCTGTATAGCCTACTAATCCTGAAAAAAGTAATGTTCCATCGTTATCATATTTTAAAACAATGCAGTCCATTGTCCCACCATTCTCGGATTTATACGCATTATATGTAGGAAAACTTAATGACATAGTCCCTCCTACAATTACAACGTTTTCTTCACTATCTAATTCTAGATCTATTCCCCAATCATTACTAAGAGTTCCTAACATTGTGACAAATTGTAATCCCCCTGTAGAATTGAATTTGGCTAAGTAAAAGTCTACCCCACCACCACTGTAAGAAGATCCGGGTTTTAACTGCAGGAAATCTCCGGAATAAGTACTTCCTGTAATAAACACATTTTTCTCGCTATCAACATCAATCGCATAACCCCAATCATCTTGACTGCCACCAAAAAATCTACACCATTCTATAACTCCGGTGGAGGAAATTTTTGCTACGAATGCATCATTATTTCTGGAACCTCCATTATTAGATGGTTGTTCAGAATTATTTTGATAAAAATTGGATGAGCTTGTCGTGCCGACAATATATATACTACCTTCATCATCTGTAACAACACCTGTAGCCCATTCATGACTCCCTCCTGATAATTTAGTTGAAAACAAGAGATCGCTTCCATCATGGCTAAATTTAGAAACTACAACGTCTGTTCCCCCTACTTGAACTCCAGGGTTTGGTATTGTTGTTGGGTAATCACTTGAAAAAGTCCTTCCAACTATAATCACATTCCCGTCTTTATCGAGTTCAATACTCATTTTCCCCAAGTCATTTGTGTTTTCCTCGGAATCATCTAAAGATCCTCCGAAATAAGTAGAAAACTGGAAATTTGCAGTTGCTGCTGTCAAGTTAGTAACAGTAATGTTAATTACTATGAAAACAGCAAAAAATGAGATAATAT
>JAEOUK010000614.1 GCA_016839385.1 Promethearchaeota archaeon | reverse complement strand
TTTTTTTGAATGATAATTATTTTTTAAAATGTGTTCCTGTTTTTCCAAGAAGAGCACTTTGGATGTGATCTATTGATGTAATAATAGCTTGATCTCCTCCGTGTTCAATAAAATTAATGCACGCTTGAACTTTTGGACCCATGCTTCCGGCTGGAAATTGCCCTTCCTCTAAATACTTCTTTGCTTCCGTGATGGTGACTGTATCCAAAAATATTTCATCGTCTTTCATATAATTAAGAGATACTTTCTCCACATCCGTAGCAATCAGTAAAATGTCTGCCTTGATCTGTTCTGCAAGTTTGGAACTAGCTAGATCTTTATCAATAACAGCCTCGACGCCATAATAACGTTGATCTTTCTTGTAGACAGGAATACCTCCCCCCCCACATGCGATAACTATAAAACCATGTTCTAATAAATACTTAATTTCTCTCCATTGGTATATTTTATATGGTTTAGGAGATGGGACAACTCGCCTCCATCCGCGTGCTGTTTGCACAAATCCGGGTCGAGGCTCTGGATAAGCAGGACCGACCGGTTTTGTGGGATTCTTAAATGCTGGATCATCGTGTTTTACTCCTGTATACGTAAGAACTGTGAGGAAAAGATTATCCTGAGATATACCTAAACGCATTAATTCCTCATCCAAGGTAGATTCAATCATATATCCGATTTGCCCTTGAGTTTGTGCTCCAATAATTGATAAAGGCATTTTTGGAACTTGATCACAAGATTCTTGTTGCAATAATAATGCTCCAGACTGTGGACCATTCCCATGGGTAATTACTATATGATATTGTTTTGTTAATTGAGCTATTGAAGTTATTGGATTCCTTAAATTCTCAAATTGCTCTTCCGCGGTTCCTATTTGACCATTTTGAATAAGCGCATTTCCACCTAAAGCTACGATTAATTTTTGAATTTTGTTTCACCTACAATTTCAATTGCCTAATTTTTCCAATATCTTTAAAATATCAAGGTCTCCTTCTGCTGGAGGTTTCCAATTTACGTGAACTACTTGAATATTTTGCTTTTTTAAGTCATCAGCAAACATTTCTACACCGATATTTATTATTTTAAGTTCTGTTTTAAACAGGTTTACTTTTTCAGACATTATCTCTCCTCTTATACAATTTTTCTACAATTTTTCCTTTCGATGCAATCAAAGCAGCCATTCTGGTTGCTTGAGCGTTACTAGGCATTAGTATTACACCTAGTTCTTCCAAAACTTGATATTGTTTTTGATAATTTTGAGGATCAGAGGATGTCCCCACAATTGTTGCCACAATAGCTATATGCCGTCCAGTTATTTTCTCAATTTCTCTTATTTTTTGCAACGGAGGTTTTAGTTCAGATACTGGATCATCATTGGAACCGTACCCAAGTACAACGTCCAAAAGTATAACTGCAGTTTCGGGATCTTTCCCTTCCTGGATAATTCTTTGATTTCTTAAAGAATAATCTATCATAGGATGGGGTCTTCCGATTACAAATTCTTCTGCTCCTAAATCAACGCATGTGTGGTTTTTGCTTAAATTGGAATCTGTTAATTTTAATTGAGAATTTAACGGGGAATTGGAGTAAATTTCGTTAAGAAGGGGTGTCATTAGGACTAATGCTTCATAGGAAAGAGTTCCACCAGTATAAAGTCCGCGAACATACTTCTGATTAGGATGCAATCTACGCCATTCAGATTTAGCAATTTTTGTAATTTCTTCTTTTGATTTAGAAAATGGTTCGATTTTTATTTCTTTACCTTTTAGCGCAGCGCAAGCTTTAATAGCTGCATCTTCTAGAGTTATTGCAGCAGTTACTCCTTTCTTTTGAATATACTTGATATCCCCTCCAAGAAAATTAACAATAACTGGCTTGCTCGATTGGCTTGCTAAGGTTAGGATACGCTCACTGATTTCTTGATGAGGAGGTTTTGAAACAAGAACAATTATTTTTGTTCTATCATCTTGTTCTAATCGTTTCATTCCCTCGATCATCATCAATCCTCCAACAGTCTTTGAAAGGTCATTTCCACCAGTTCCTATTGCTTGGGAGATCCCGCAACCTTGTTTATGAATAATCGTTGAAACTTGCTGTAAACCCGTACCTGCTGCTGCTACAATTCCAATATTTCCTTGATTGACAACATTACCGAACCCTAAGACAATATTATTAATTATTGCTGTTCCACAATCTGGTCCCATCACTAAAAGCCCTTTTTCAACGGCTAAACGTTTTAGTTCTAATTCATCTTCAAGAGAGACGTTACTACTAAACAAAAAAACATTCAAACCTTTCTTTAGAGCTTTCATCGTTTCTCTTGCAGCATAAGTCCCAGGTACAGAAATGATTACTAGGTTTGCATTAGGTAACTCATTAAATGCAGAGTCAAGTGTTGTTGGGATAAATTTTGATTTAATCTGTGACATCTGAGTCTCTAGTAATCTATCGACTTCAGATAGAGCTTGATTCATAATTTTCTCATCTCGAGCTTCTAACGCAATAATTAGATCATTTGGGCTTGCTTTTTCAGCCTCTTCAGTGAGTAAATTTAATGCAGTTAAGAATTCTTTATTGGTAGGTGTTCCCATAACAACTCCTGCTTGTATCACTCCTTCGAGTTTAGCAACTTCATTTGATAATTTCATTAATATTACAGAATCTCGATATGTAGCTTTACGAATTATTATTTTTTTCGTCATGTTCCATTTCCTCATTTTCTCCAATAAGGCACAGTCAAAGCTGATGGACCTTTCGTTTTTCTTACAAATAATACAATAACTACGAGTGCTGCGAGATAGGGTACGATTAAGAGGAAGTAATATGAAATACCCGAGCCTACTCCGATCAGATTAGCTGCTAAAGAATACCCTATACCAAAAATCAAGCTTCCTAAAATGGCTCTATAAGGATTCCATCGTGAAAAAATTACAACAATAATCGCAATCCATCCCCTACCCCCTGCAATTGCTTTATCATAGAGGCCTATATATCCTATTGTAATAGAGGCTCCCGCTAACCCTGTCATAATTCCGCTAAAAATATCGCAAATATGTCTAATTAAGTTAACATTGATCCCCGCTGCATCAGATGCTTCTGGATTCTCCCCAACAGCTCTAATTTTAAGACCCCATGTAGTTTTGAATAAAATTAATCCTAATACAATTGCGAGAAAGTACGCGAGATAGACAAAAATATTATGCTGAAATAAAATCTCACCTATAATAGGAATATCACTCAGAAATGGGATGTGAATAGAGGGTAAGGGACTAATTGTGGGTACACCAGTTCTCTCTACGACGATATTATATAGTAGATTAGCTAATCCACCACAAAATGAAAGAATTAATAGTCCAGCGATCAATTGATTTACTCTCATTTTAACGCATATAAAGCTGTGAAGCAATCCAACAACTGCACCCGCAAAAATTGCAGCTAATGTTCCTAACAAGTAATTACCCGTTAAAGATGCAACCCATAGGGCAACAAACGAGGTAAGTGTAATTATTGCTTCTTGCCCCGTATTTATAACACCTGCTCGTTCATTAAACGCTTCCCCGATGGAAACGAAAATTATTGAAACCGCAAGGACAACTCCACCCGCCAGAATTGAAGTAATTAAATCTACTATTGCACTCATAAAAATTTCCTCCTACTATCTATCACTGAGCGAATCATTAGAATTGTAAGAACTAAAACTGCTTGCATAATCGTAATAATATCAACGGGAATACCTGCACTTCTTTGCATAGATTCTCCACCAACTTGTAATAATGCAAAAAATAAGGCTGATATAACACTTCCAAGCGGATGAAAATTTCCAAGAGCAGCAACTCCAATTCCTTGAAAGCCAAAACCAGGAGAAAAATTCTTTATCAGAAAATGATGTGCCCCAAAAACTTCCATCACTCCTGCTAATCCAGCTATTCCCCCGCTTAATAAACCCGCTGAAATTATAGCCCACGACACATTCACTCCTCCATGTTTCGATGCGTTTGGATTTTGTCCAACAGCTCGGATTTTATACCCGATTGATGTCATATTTAAAATCACATAAAGAACTATAGCAATTATAACTACTATGAAAAGACCTATATGTATCCTATAATCTGGATGTAACAGAGGAAACCAAGTGGATTCTGGAAGAAAAGGAGTTCTTGCATTGTAGGATAAAGGATCCTTGAGAGGTCCGGTTGTGAGCCAAGCTATTATGTAGGTCGCAATGAAGTTCATTACGACTGTAGGGAAAATTTCATTTACACCCAGTTTAGTTTTCAACACACGCGGGATTGCCAACCATAACACTCCTCCAATAAAACCAGCAATACATACAATTGGTATTGCTAACCAGCTAGGAAAAGCTCCTAGCCTGGCTCCTACTAAATAAGCTAATAATGCACCTATGTATAGTTGCCCTTCAACCCCTAAATTCAAAAATCGAGCTTTTAGAGTAATTAAGAACGCCATCGAGGTTAATAAAAGAGGAATGAATCGCACAAACGTTTCACTTGCACTATTTGGATCTCCAAAAGCTCCTACAGGTATAGATACTAAAGCTGCTATGGGATCAAACCTTAGTATTAATAAGGTCACCATAAATACCAGTAAAGCGATAACTAATCCGATTGGATAAGATAAGTACTTCAGATAATTCTTTGCCATAGATGATCTACCATATTGTATTTTCAGCAGAATTTTACTCGGTATACTTCTTTGCAAATGCCACCAAGGCTTTCTTGAAACATTCCATTGGGGCTTCAGTTCTTCCGGCTCCTATCATTGGATATCCACCATCTTTATGAGCCATACCTGTATTAATAACTGGTGTAATTCCCGTCTCGACGACCTTACGTATATCAGTACCAACTGGAACTCCCATAAAATCAAGATATGGAATTTGAAACATGGTGTCTTTCGTTTGACAGATTTCGTAGATTTGCTTCGTTTTTTCAATAGCTTCCTTGAAATCCCTTCCAATGAATCTTGCATTAGCAGGAGAAGCTGGGGATGCCATTCCTCCTAAACCTCTGGTTTCTGAGATAGCACTGTCTCCTAAATCTAAAGTGGAGTCTTCTTGTTTAAATCCTGGAAAAGTGTATCCAATAATCTCTCCTGCAGATCCAGTGAACCATTCTTTTCCGAGACCACTGACTTGAATGCCGAATTCAATACCATTTCTTGCCATTGCATTTACTATTGTACAATACTCGATACCTTTGATAGGATCCATCATTGCTTTACAAGACGCCATCATTAAATTTCCACCATACCAACGTCCTCGATTGTCATTGAAGTATTCACCAACTTGAGCGAGTGTTTCTTTATCGAAATCAGTTTTTACAATATAGGGGAGTAAACCACTCACAAAAATACATCGAGCTGCATCGTTTCTAGTATGAAGTTCATCCCCACTTTGAAGGGCAGTCGCAAGAATTTCTTTAAGCTTGATTCCTCCAGCTTCCTTAATTGTTGCTTTTAGAACAGGTGCAAGAATGTTTCGTACGAAATCTAATTCGTCTTTCGATTCGTATTTATTCCCAAACGCAGTCAAACTCGTTTGTTGTAAACAGTAAGATGTGTTCCCGTGGACAGGATTCTTTACAACGAGAACTGGAAGAGACGCAGAGGTTGCTCCGCACATACCACTCACCGCATCATAATTATGGTTAGGTTCTACTATGACCTCCCCGTTTTCCACTAGTTTTGATGCTTTTTCATGAGAATCTGCTAAACCTTCGTACATTATCAGATTGGAAATAGCATATTTCTGGGTATAACACATCCTCTCCCATTCGATTGGGGGACCTGCATGAGTAAATAAATTGCTTTTATATCCGGGTATAACCTTCCCCGCAGGAGCAATATCAACAAGATCACATTCTGCTTCTAAAATTCTTTTAACCGCTTCATTATTTGCTTTTTCTATTTGAGTATTAATCATAAAAAATCCCAATCCTAATACCGACTTGTTTGATCAACTGTTTCAGCCCTAGGATTTAATAATCCCAGAGAAAAAGCGATTTTTTTAGTCAATCAACATACACATTAGAGGTGATATTATATAAAAATCTTTTCTTACTAAATAAAACTGGATAAAAATCATCCCTTTTTGACTAAAAGTCACAAAAATGAGATGCTAGTTTTGATTTTTTTTACTCAACAGAGACCTTTCTCAAGGAATCTGAACAATTTTTAATTGAGAATTCCATGTTATTTTCAAATTCCTTAATAGATTGAAATTTTTAACAAAATGTAAACTATCAGGAATTGTCTCACATTTGAAAGGCAAATTTGTATTGGGAAAAAATTTAAATATATGATCACCCCTAAAGTGAATGTTGATTGACTAAAAAAATCGCTTTTTCCTTAGAATTAATTGATTCTAAGGCTGAAACAGTTGATCAAACAAGTCAGTATTAGGAATGTGATTTTTTATGAAAATTAACCATAAAAAGAGTTATTTTATCGTCGCGCTAGTGATGATTCTTCTCTCTGTATCTCTCGCGACTCCAGTTATTGCTTTAAATGTTGACATGCAAGCAGGACCCGAAATCAAGCCAACAAACACTACTATTGGTCCACCATACAAAGCAGCTTTAATGATTGGTGGTGATGAAACCGATTTAGGTTTCTCCTATGTAGCAATAGAAGCAATGAATTATCTGAATACAACCTATGGTTGGGAGATAAGCATTTCACGACAAGTTGCTTATCCTGATCAATATGCGGTTGCAAGCCAATATGGTGCAGCTGGCTATGATGTAGTGTTCTGTGTCGGAGGACAAATGATTGAAACTACCTATTTTGCTGGTATTGCAGAAACCTATAATGACACACTATGGGTTCAGATACCTGGGTTAAACGAATATGTCCCTGCACCAGATAATGTGGTTGGACTTCATCCATCTTTCCAAACAGAAGGACATTATCTTGCTGGAGTTCTTGCAGCATCGATGTCAGAAACTCATAGATTAGGAGTAGTATTTGGAGAATGGTACGAATATCTAGCAATGGAGTTCTACGCGTTTAAAGCTGGAGTTGAGAGTGTTGATAATG
>JAEOUK010000613.1 GCA_016839385.1 Promethearchaeota archaeon | reverse complement strand
CCCAGCCCTTGATATTGATTATTGGAGTAATGAACCTTTGCATTACAAACTCAAATATCCAGCTGGGATCACGAATCAGCTGGATCAGAACTAATACAGTTAATCCCGCAAGAAGCATTATAATACTAAACCAAAACCATGTCTTCCAAGTAAGACCTTTAAATGCACTTTTTAGTCGAGATTTAAACGAAATTTTTTGAGCGTTCATTCTCGGCTTCGCAAAATCATCAATGTGGACATCAAAGTCATCGTGTTTTTCTGAATTATTTTTTTGATTAGAATTCGATTTGTTTAGTGGATCATTCATTTTCATTAACAAAGCTTGTAGATACATCGTAAATATTTAACTCAATCTTGTATGGTGCTATAAAATAGCGAGATTTTTAAAAATGGACTTAATAATCGCAACGCGTTTACTGAGTTGAAAAATAAAAAAAAAAGAAATTATTCAGTTAGTTGTACTTTTTCATCACGTCCAAGCTTGTTAAAGGATTTTGGCATAAAATAGGCTAAAGTTATAGAAAACACGCATGCAAGTGCAACAACAATTGGCATCATATGAACTCCACCGAATTCTTCTCCAAATGGTTGCCATGGTCGCATGTAAAACCACACAAGACTGGTAGAGATTGCCGCAACAATAGCATTGAAAAATCCTTGCATCGCAAAATACATAGATGGATGACTTTTACCTGTAGCTTTTAATTCTTCGGCAGCCATCTGAGCAGGAATTATATATGGAGCACTAAAGAATGCACCGATCCCATAGCTACCAATTGTTCCACCAGTTGCTCCAATGGCTAATCGAATCCATTCACTGTCAAACCATTCAACATATGCAACATAGAATGAAAGCATTGCAATTGCGAATGCACCTAATGCAGTCTGGAATGCGAATCTAAATCCTCGTTTCTTCATCACTCTTCGGTAGATCCATAATGTTATGGGAACAGGTGCAAAAGCGGAAGTATTCAATATTGCAGTTTGCCATCCGTTCAAACCCATAGAGCCTGAAGCAAGTACCGCTTGTCCTGATAGGAATAATTGCAATCCGAAGAAGAATGTCGCCATAACACTTAGCCAAATCATGAATCCTTTGTTTTTTGCAGTCAATTTGAGACTTTCAAAGAATCCAACGTCTTCTTCTACAGGTGTATCTGAAGATATAGGTTCCAGTGCTTTCTCTGCAGCAACATCCTCAGGACGTGTCGATTTCTCTTTCAACATAAATAAAGAAATCAACATAGTTAGCATTAGAGGTGTAGAAACTAGTCCAATAATTCGAATATTCATGTTGAAACCAATAAAAACCGGTATTAATGCATATCCGAAACTATATTGAACGGTGTCAAAGAAAGCTTTCCAATTAGACAATTTAATTCGATCATTGGAGTTTTCAGTAACTTCAGAATAGGTTCCGTAATACGTCACAAAAGTTAACGTATAGGCAGAGAAGAAGACAGTTGCTAAAACACCAAAATAGATACTGTTTGCTACGCTATTTTCTTGAGTCGATATGGGTAAACAAAACATCACATAAGATAGAACCATAGGAATGAATCCAATTAAGATTGCGGGTCTTCTTTTACCCCACTTGGTCTTAAGAGAATCAGTCAATCCTGCAAACGGAATGTCTGTAATACCGTCCATCAATTTTGAAACAAGGATCAAGATTGTATAGAGACTGACAGCAACGATCGTTTTATTATAGTATGTCCAGTATTCGACATCCACATCGAATCCAGCAGTCATTACTGCATTGAGGAGATACACACTAAATATCGTCCCTAACAAACTTGGTCCGAATCCTGCAAAAGCATACAGAACTAGTTGTCCTTTATGTAATTTTTTCATTTTATTCTCCTTTTGTACTTTTTTTAGAAATTTTAATTCTTTTATTAAAGAAATTTATAACCTGATTGGCATAGCGATAATCAGGATCTTTAAGTATTTTAAAAAGTGACATTATTTTGATTGTTTTTTTAATTCGTTTACACTCCTTGATAACCATTTTCGCATTTACATCGTGAGGTTTGTCACCTACTATTCGAATGAAGTTATCATAGAAAATTTTCCGTGTTATTGTATCATCTAAATTCAGAGCTCGAAGTTGAAAATCATCCATTCCTATCAAAAAATCCCCATCAGATTTAATTGTGAATTCTCCTTGCTGAGTTAGGAAAGTACGAACAATTTTTGCACGATTTTCACTTTCAATTTTATTAATTTTGTATTCATAAGGAGGTAATACTGCTCTTGCACCAATATCAGTTCCATAAACAATTCTATCTTGATATTTTTCAAAAAAGTGTTTTGCAGCATCAGGAGTTTTTGAAAGATTAATATACATTTCAATTCCAGGAGTCAAATCGACACATACATTTGGAAATTCATCAAGGATCTTAGATAGGCGCTCAAGCTGTGCAGACATGAAAAAGAAATGAGCAAATATTATCTTCAATTTCTGATGTTTTTTCAATACATTCAGGACTTGTGTATATTGTACCTCGTTATTGATAGTGTTCTCATCATAAAACCAACCTTGTTTTTTCGCCCAAGAAGGAATCTTTTCTAGATCCCAGAATTCTTCGGGATCATTGACATGCCATATAAAAGGCAATCCTATTTCTTCTGCGAATGCCCAAAAAGGTTCCCAAGCAGGTAAATCAAAATCTGGAATTGGAATCATTCGTCGAATATCTGGTTTTCCTTCAATCATTTTAATTCCGTCGCAGCCGCATTTGAGAATATTTTTCACATATTTCACAAATTGCTTACCTACAGTTTTCCTGTGAATGAAATATTGAGTAATATCCAAACAGCCAAATGCATAGATATTTGGATTGAGAGCTTTCACCATCATTGCATCAGGTACGGATGATATTCGGTTTTTGTCGGGGACGATTACTAAATTAGCTTTATCTGTCTTAGTGTGGTCCATTATTTCGAATAAATCTTGAGGATCTACTGGTAATGAAAAATGTATGTGACAATCGAGAATTAACGTCATGTATTTCATATTTTTCTCTACGAAAATGTAAATAAAGATTTAGTAAACCAATTATTAATTTAGAGTAAAGAAAAAAATCGACGTGCTTTAAATCAAACCTAAGATTCTTGTCTTATTCTTTAAGTTTCCAATGCACACGATTCATTAATAAGGGATTTAGAGAAATCGTTTCGGGTATCGGACATGCATCTACACAACACCCACAATACCAGCATTCTCCAGGATAGGCTATCATAGGAGGACTACATTTATTTGGATTAGGTAAAAATAAATCCACTTGACATACTTCTAAACATCTATTACATCCAATGCAGGTATCAGAATTAATTGTTATCGGGTTTGAGATAGATGTTTCTGGAGTTACATATATTTTTTTTCTCATTAATTAAATCCCTCCATTACGTAATCTGAATTATATTTTTCATAATTTTTTTTCAAATCTCCATAAAAATCAATCGACTTCTCTTCGATCATCACTTTATCGTCTTGCAACTTCAATGTTATGAATTTATGCCAGTCAGGAGGATCCATATCAGGAAAATCCGATCTCTTAAAATGCAGTTGTTTTGAACTAGCTTTTCTTGCTATACAAGATTCAATGACTAATTTAGCATTTGTTAGGATGTTTATAACTTCTAAACAGCGAATTAATTCATGAGGATTTCGTGCTTTTAATTTTGGGAGTTCATTTCGCGTCATGTACTCTAATTGAGATGATCCAACATTCAGAAGTTTTTCACTTTTTACAGCTCCGCAATAATTTTGCATTATTCTTGTAATATGCAAATTGAATTCTTTCCATCCAATTCCATTTTCAGGCCCCAGTATATTGTAAATACGTTTCTTTTCTTCTTCAACTTGTTTGTCATCAATTGGTACTTGAGTTACACTTTTTGCATATTTAGCTGCATGTCTACCAGTATAATGGCCTGTTGTTGCAGCGTGACCATTGCAATCGGATGCAAATAATTGATCTCCAGCTGCATAAAGACCCTCTAAATTTGTTCTTAATTCCCAATCATTGAAAATTCCGCCCGGTACCCCGAACATTTGTCTCTCCTTGGGTGAAAATGACACAGATGTCCAAGCATCCCCATAGCTTTGGATTAAATGTTTAGTAGGATCAAAACCTTGTTTTGTAAAAGTTTCCAAGATGGGAACTTTGGATTTTCCTTCTTCCCCAACCATTAAACCCCATATTGCTTTCCTCTCCATTTCAGGCATACTGGTCAAATCTGCATAAAAAGGTAATTCGTACCCTTGTTTTAATAAGTCCTCAACAGGTAAAGTATCAGGTCCCAAATATTTGTATAAATGAAAATCCGTCTCTCCTCCGCCTTTAAGAAAGAATTTTTGATTAGGGGCAGGCTTATAACGTTGAGAAATATCTTTGAGTACTTTACCATCTCTATCTACCCATGGTATCTCTCTTCCGTTTGCATCTACCATCGAACATGCATACCACGTATTATGAGTATTTCCTGTACCATACGGGGGAAAACTCCGTTCTCCTGACCATAATGCTCTCAAAGACTTCTCCATCATCGTAAATTCTGCACCAGCCCTCCAAGCCATAGCATGACCATCACCCATACAGTGTAGAGGACGAAATTCAGATATACCAGGATATGCTGGAGAAAAAAGCCAGATTCTTGTAGGTCTTGCCATACATAAGATTGTAGCTTTGGAGTGAAAAATGAAGAATTCCCCAGTTCTTCCATGAACCCCCGTAGCTCCTATTATTTTTGATCCTTGTTTTCCCTGTTCAGAAAGTAAAGAAGTTGCTGTCGTTCTATCGTAAATTTGAACTCCCAAGCGTTTACACTCCTTAAGTAATGCGGGTTTAAAGGTTGTACCCCAAACTCGCATCATATATCTGTTTTTATAATCATAGGCGAATAAGAATTT
>JAEOUK010000612.1 GCA_016839385.1 Promethearchaeota archaeon | reverse complement strand
TTCAAGCAAGTCAACAAATTCAGAAAAATTCACAATATCATTTGAAGTGAATCCTGCAGATGATAAAATTGAATTTTCATGCTGAATATCAAAATCAATTAAACCAGCTTGAAACCAAGCATCTGCATTACTCACGAATGCTAATTCCGAGGTAGTTGGAGCATAAGTATGGGGACTTTGACCTGGAGGAATAAGAGATAAAACTTCAACGTAGTTACCCCCAACATGTTCAACCCATTCCATAAATGGAACTATACTTACTGCAATACTTAACCTAGTATCATCAATTTCTTCGGTAAACCCTTTTGTTGGTTTTATAGGCAGAAATGATGAAATCATTACCAGAGTAATTAGAAAAGCTTTTTGGTATGTACGACGATTCACAATAATCCTCATTTTGAGAAAGATAATATGAAAATGAATAAACTCTACTATAAAATTTTTACGATGTTTCGTAAGTTTTTCACTAGTATGAAAATATAACAATTCAATTGAAACAACTATTATCATAAAATACAGTAATTATGAATTATTTTTCCAAGATGGGTTCAATTGTTATAGCTTGTTGTCGGATCAACTTTCTTCTGAACTTACACGTAAATTCAAATACATTTTCTACTACATCTCCAACAGCCCATTGTTCCCTGAAGTTTTCAATATCGTCTATCTTTTGCATAGATATTTCGGATTTGTGAGTATATACTTTAAATAAGAAACCAGGAAGATTCCATTGACGTTCTGTGAACATTTCTTCTCTTAAATCAGAACCTTGAATAAAAAATCGAATACTTTTCTGAAACCATTTCGCAAAAATCGAAAAATTCATTTTGGTCACGACAACATCTGCTTTTCCTTCACCAGGAACCAATAACCAATAGATTTTACCTGTGTTAGAATCAATCCAATGAAATGTTCCAATTTTTATTTGACTCCAATTCTTTAGATCCCTTCGTAATCCACCCATCATCCAATTCTCATTAATAGACATCTCAAATTTTATACCAGTTGAAAACCAATGTCTAACAATTGTGCCTTCTCTAAATCGTTCCTGAGTGAATCCAGTAAATTCTCGCATAGCTTTTTCGGGTAAATCTGGTTCTAAATGCACTATGGGGATAATATTACTGATTTCAGAATATTTCTTGTTTTCAAAATCGGGGTATGGTGCGATTTCTTTATTATCTAGAATAACAGCTAACCATAACCCAATAATAGAGCTATATTTTTCCATATCCATTCCATAGCTACGAATATATGGTCCACAAATATTCTTCAAATTAAAATTATAATAATCTGCAATTTGTTGCCATAATTCCTCTTCCATCAATTTCCCAAGTTTAGCGAGTTTAGGAGAACCATATTTCCTCCAAAGTGCAAATGCGATTTCTGTTGTCCCCGCATATGTAGGACTATTAAATTCGCTAAATGTCTGATTTTTGAAATAGATTTCAAATAAGTTATTTGCTTTTTGTAATCCTGCGTTCTCAAGAGGAAATATCTTAAATTTACGACCTGCATACTCCATTAATATTGCACTCATAGCCGCAATATTCGTATAATAGGGACTTACATTACGGCTTTTCGAATTAAGAGCTGCTAGTTGTAGACCTAACAGTAATAATTCTGAAATTTTTTTAGGAAGAAGATTTCGATAGTTTTCATATATGATAATAAGTTCACATCCAATAAATTCCCGCCAATTTGCATCCATTCGAGAATTTATGGATGAGGTTTTCCAACTTCCTGTTATCAAATGAAATCGATTTTTAAATTGCTGAGAAAGAACGAATTCAATGATTTTTGAGGCCTTATCCACATCACCAGGATTATTGCGATAAAGCAAACCTTCCGCAGCTCGAATCATATCACGAGTTTCAACGTTGGTGGATAGAAGTTCATCTATAGGAATTCCAGTTGGTATTGCATATTCTAGAAATTCATCCACTAGCCCTTTGATAAACGGGCTCAATTCGTTGTAAGGTTTCATGCAATCAACAAAGCTTATTGAATGTCAATAATGGCAAATCAATTTCAATACTGAATAATCATATCCCTTTCCTAATAAATCCCATTACGAAATAGATTAAAGAATTGTTGGTGTGTCATTAGTTTTTTTAGGTTTGGTTTATTGGTCTTCATGGGATTCTATTTTACTCTTAATAATAGAATTCAGCACAAAATTGGTGTAAGAATTTGGCAGATGATTTCGTTGTGACTCCTTGGGATGTAGAAGGAGTTGTAGACTACGATAAACTAATTGAACGGTTTGGAACGGAGCCAATTACTCCAGAGCTATTGAATCGTATAAAGAAGCATACCGGTAAATTACACTTTATGTTGCGCCGAGGACTTTTCTTTACGCATCGCGATATGAACTGGATATTGGATGAATTTGAAAAAGGAAACAAATTTTATTTATATACGGGAAGAGGACCTAGTGATCATACTCACATCGGACATCTTGTTCCCTGGATATTCACAAAATGGTTACAAGACAAGTTTGATGTTGAATTCATTTTCCAAATGACTGATGATGAAAAATTCTTGTTTAAAGACAATTTATCAATGCAACAGACGAAAGAATTTGCGTATGATAATGCATTGGATGTGATCGCATTAGGTTTTAATCCAAAAAAAACACAAATAATCGTAGATACAGAGAATGCAAAGACATTGTACAATATTGCACTTCCAATTGCTAAGAAGATTACCTTCTCAACTGTGAAAGCCTCGTTCGGATTT
>JAEOUK010000031.1 GCA_016839385.1 Promethearchaeota archaeon | reverse complement strand
CGACCGATTCTTTTTATACCTGGATTTGGAACATCCCTTTGGGCATGGAAGGATTTTAGTTTTCCATTTGTAGAACGAGGTGAATTTTACTTTTTAGAAACTCGTGAGAAGAAATCTAGCCGATTTAAGAATCGATTTAAAGCCAATATGTCAATCACTCAAGTAGCAAAAGATATTGATTTAGTCATCCACCATCTAGGACTGAACAAACAAGATTATGTTCTTTTGGGAACTAGCTATTGTGCAGGTGCAATATTGAAAGGCTTAATTGAGAAAATATTGACTGCAAAAACTATTGTTCTGATTGATCCATTTTTCAAATTATTATATTATAGGAAATTGATATCAGTTTTAAGATTCGTTCCTCCCTCTATATTGAATCTCATTCGATATATATTAGGGAGAATCGCATTAAAGGGAGAAAATAATGAAACGCAAAGGAATCGAGCACAATTTATTAGAGATGAAGCGGTGATGTGGAAATGGAGAAGAGCATGTGTGAGTGTCCTGAAAACTAATTTGTTGAGTGATTTACACAAAATTTCGGAAGAAGTATTAGTGTTTTTCGGCCCACAGGATAAACACCACCCCCCAAATGTCTATTTAAAAGTTGCCGAACGAATTCCAAACAGCCGATATTTCGCTGCAATATCCCCTGAAGACAAACGAGAATTAACTTGTGCAGTAATAGGTCTGGAATTTTGTAAAATACAACAACAAGATGGTGTCCCTGACTCATTGAAATTCCTTGAAAAATCCGTAGTGAAACTCAATAAGCCTAATTTAAGCTAGTCATAAGTCAATCTAAAACCTTTAGAACGGTAATGATGGTATTCTTTTTATTCAATAATTCAACACTAAATTCTCTTGTTCGTCTGTTTCAACACTACAGGGTCGAAGAGCACGTATTGTTTTCAGAGCTTCTTCACCGGTTTGTCCTGAATGGATTAAATATAATGCTAGCATCGTACCAGTTCGTCCGCATCCTCCATAACAATGGACATATGTTGCTTCCTCCATATTTAATATATCCGTTACAAGCTTGAGAAATTGCGATATTTGAGATTGAGATGGCACCCCCCAATCAGGAACTGGTATATGGTGCAATTCAATATCGGTATTAACAATTAACTGATGAATTTTACTAATATTAGAAACAAGGGATATAATATGACGAATATTTTTCCTTTTCAGCAGTGTAATATCATCAGTTTCTCTAGGGAGAGATCCTCCTGCAATTTTATTAGGAATTAACCAGAAAAAGTCCATTCTTACAGTAATTTTCTACATAATTTAAACAATTTTCTCAGCCAATTCTTTCCTAAAGTAAACTAAATTACTCTGATGAAAACCTTTTTTTCAGAATCTCTCAAAAGAGTATTCGTATGACTATTAATTCTCCACTAAAAGTAGGAGTAATCGGGTGTGGTATTGTCGCTAAAAATGGACATCTTCCCTGGTACGCAAAATCTCCCTTAGCAGAAGTATATGCTATTGCAGATCCGGACGTTGATCGTCTAAGCAAAGCATCTAAATTGTACAAACCCACTAAACAATATATAGAGCCTATTGAATTATTGGATGATCCAAATATTGATGCTGTTAGTATTTGTTCCCCTCATTGGGCTCATAAAGATCAAGTCATCCAAGCAGCAAATAATGGGAAACATATTCTATGCGAAAAACCTCTAGCTACCAACCTAACAGATTTAGATGAAATGATCCATACTGTAGAGCGGAACCACATTGTTTTTCAGACAGCAACCCAGAAACGATTTGATCCCGGGAATCAAAAAATAAAAGATATTTTGCACAAGGGAACGTTGGGAAAAATATACCATGTTTCTCTGTATTGGTATCACTCAATACCTGATTTAAATACAAAATGGATAAAAAAAAGCTTGAAATTTTTCAAATCCTTGGGAATTGATATTCTTAAAGAAATGGGAGCATGGCGGTTGACGGATTCTCGTTCAGGAGGGGGGGATTTTCTAGACCATGGCCCTCATTATATTGATTTATTTAGATGGTGGTTCGGAGAAATTAAAAACATATCAGCGCAAGTTCGTAATTTCCATGAAGCAAATCAATATGAAGATCATACAGCTGCTTTACTCTCCTTCAAAAAATGTGATACCACAGCTATCTTTGAACGTTCTCATAATTTTGTTGGACGACTTGCGGGAAAAGAACAAGGTAGAATACATGGTGTGAATGGAACAGTCTCATTTGATGTCCCTTTCGAACCCAAATTAAAGCCCATGAAATTAGAGAAATATATGTGGTCCAATATCATCACAGACACACCATCTCGCATTCGATACAGATCTCCTCGTAATCCTTGGAACCTCTCGTATGCACGTCAAGTGAGAAGTTTTATAAACTCCGTATTAGATAGACCAAATGAGGATGTAGGTTTTCCAAAAGAATGGATTCCTACTATCTATGATGGTAGAGCTGCTTTGGAAGTAGTATTAGCAGCATATGAATCCTCTCGTAAGCAAACCACCATTTCTATCCCTTTTATTCCAAACTAAGAAGACAGAAAGCTAACAATTGGAGAAATTATAAGGTAAAGCCCATATCCTGCCATGAAAAAAGCGCAAATCAACAAAATTATGATATAAGCTTTTTTGGTTATGAACCTACTCGATAATCCGACTGCGGATCCAATAAATGTATACCAAAAATACACTCCTAACTCTTTTCCAATTACCAATCCAATAAATGCAGGAATATCTTGAAAGCTCACTGCATTATCCACAATAATGGAAAATCCCGCAGTACTCCACCATATCCACCAATAGGGATTTGACATGAGAAATATTGGACTTCCCAAAATCGGATGGATTTTATATAATCTACCTTTTGAATCGCCTTGGTTTTTATTGGATAATTCTTCAGTGGGATTTAGAAAAGAGGTTTCAATATTCTGTTTTCGAATATCATTGAGAATTTGCGAACCAAAAAACACTAAGATTCCTCCACCTAGAAATCCAATTACTATTGTTATGATTCCCATAGTTGAATCCTGTAAATTAGAGAGTAAAATTCCCAATCCAAACATTAATAATAAAATCAGAAGTAGTTCGATGAGCATATGCCCTATACTCACGAACAATCCAACTAAATATCCTTTTTTTTTAGCTTCGACAGATTTTATCAAAGTGTATGTTAATAAAGGTCCAGGAGACATCGCCCCTCCTAGACCAATTAGAAAAGTTACAGAGAAAACCGACCAAAAAGACATCACAGTGTATAGTACTTGGTAAGAAAAAAAGATCTCAGATATATTCAAATAAAATTAAATAGATCAAATTAGAACGAGCTCTCTTTCTTTGCTGATTGCTAAGGATTGATTATTTCATTTTTTCTTCCTATCAATTTGAAAACCAAAAATTTACGGATTTAAATAGAATGATGAAAAAACTAGGACGGTTCTATTTATTCAAAGCATCACACAACTTCAACCCTTTTTTCTAATATTTTTTTTGTAAATTCAGCAACAATAAAATATCTTTGAATTTTCTATACCATTATGGCTTCAGAAAATGATTTCAGTTTAGTTGTGTTTCGACCCACGATTTACAAATATTTCCGTATAGCTCGATGGAAAACACCAGATATGAAAAAGGTACTAGACTGTGGAGCTGGTGGGGGAACTCCTCCTATATCATTATTTGCACATCATGGTTATGACTCCTATGGAATTGATAATTCGGATGAAGCACTTGATCAATCAAGGGAATTTTTGAAAAAACACAATCTTACCGTGAATTTATTCAAAGCAGATATGCGTACACTACCATTTGAGGATGAATTCTTTGACATGGTGTTTTCCTACAATGCAAGTATCCACTTGACTAAAGACGATACGAAAAAAGCTGTTAATGAAATGCTTCGAGTACTGAAAAAAGGAGGATTATTATGCATAAACTTTCTATGGCATAACAATATTCATCCATCATTAGGTGAAGAAAAACAACCAGGGGAATTTTGGAATATGGAACACGGTCAAGAAACCGTACATTCATTCTTTACTGAGCAAGAATCGGTAGACTTAATCAAAGGAACAAAAATACTTTTGAAAGATAAAGTCCAAACGAAAATATTCTTTACTGAAGAGTATTTCTGGGAATCTTCCTTCGAATATATTGTCCAAAAAGAATAATGTCTGACTTATTTTTTGAAGATTCCCTAAAAGCTTTATTTTTATATCTCAAATGTCTACATGGAATATGATTGAGAAATTTGTTCCAGACGAATTCTGCGTCCCTGAAGAATTTGAGAACGATTATTTCCGACTAAGAATGCTCTCCGTGGATGATGTTGAAAAGGACTATGAAGCTGTAATCGAGAGCCGGGAAATCCTTCATAAGATGTTTGGAGGTCCTTGGCCCAGAGAAGGTTTCACTCTTGAAGAGAATTTAAAAGATCTTGAACGACATCAACGAGAGTTTCTCAATCGGGAAGCTTTCGCATATACAGTAGTATCCCTAGACGAATCAAAAGTACTTGGCTGTGTGTATATAAATCCCCCTCAAGAAAAGAGCGGTAATATACCATATGCAGTGATGTGGGTACGTCAGACAGAATATGACAAAGGGCTAGATCACATTTTATTCCAAACTGTGAAGAATTGGATCAAAACTGATTGGCCATTTGTCAAAGTAGAATTTCCTGGAAGAGAATAGTGGTCTCTTTCAAACTTATCCGAGAATCTATTCTCACGAACCTCCTCCTATTATATAAATTTAAAGAATGTCTTCATTATGACTCCTTTTTTAGATCATTCTAATTTTATAAAAATGTTGGATGTAATAAAGAGAGTTTTAGCTGAAAATGAACGATCTTTTTGGAACTCTGTACTGCGAATTTGATTTAGAAAATTACCAAAGAAGTGTAAGAAAAGAAATTCAAGAGTAATTCAAAGATATAGATTAGCTTGAAGGTCTGATATTCTTCTTTTTTTTCTTGACAAAGAATAAAGTTGTAATTATACTTCCAATTACAGTCAATCCTCCAATGCTTGAAACAATCCATACCCATGTAGAATCTGGTGCATCTCCAGTATAGAATTGAACCTTAATTTTATTCGTCTTTACTCTTACACCTTCACCATCAACTCCTGTAACTCCAAACCAAGTGGTTTTCTTTTCAAAAATACCATGACTTAGTTGATATTCTAGATCATATTTTCGCTGCCAAGAAAACTCATAACCCCGACAGAAGTAGAGTTTTAAATTTACAGGATCAAATATGTTTGCATACTTTGTTCCGTAAGTTCCTTCTTGGTGAACCGCATAAAGAACGTCAGCGCAAGCTTGAATGGTTAAATCTCCTTCAGTTTCAATATTTCGAAGCATATTTGTGGCAGTGTTATATCGATAGCAAGGATACCATCCATTTGCAGTATTTGCTAAATTGAAATTCGTAGATACGAGAAATGAGCTATCAATACGTGTAAATGCCCATTGTCCAGATGAATTTGCACTGACGACCACAGCATCTCCATTTGCATCAGCATAATGAATTTGACCAGACATAGATCCCGACCATCCATGAGTCTCATACCACTGAATGACTTCGCTAACATTCTTACACTCCCATAAAGTTTCTGCCAGTACATGAGTTGTATAAGGAAAAGATATACCTGAGCCTAAGTTTAACGGAGTCGGAGGGAGTCCATTTGCGTCAAAACATACACCATATTCATTCATTCCTCCTTGTTCATACCCATCTCCAAGATCACCATTATTATCAAACCCTACAAATACTGCTCCAAAAATCTGCTTTATACCTTCTGAAGTCATAACAGACTGTGCCGGCATATACCACCTATATACGTTATTTAGCAAGTAATCTTCTGTATTCCCGAAGTACACTGTATTGCCTATTGCAATCGTGAATATTGTACACGATGAACCTATATATGGTCCATAAAAGTCACATTCTTCCGAATTAGATGGGATAATAAAAATAAAACATGAAAATACAAGAAGCACGTAGCACAAAATTTTCAGGATAGGATTAGAGCTACGGATTTGCATCACCAAGCAAAATATTATTGGTATTATATTTAAATTAATGGGGATCAATTCTCAAAAATGGAAATTCTACAACGTATAAAGGTAAAATGCCACTAAAAATAATTGGCAACCTATCTACTAAACATTAAAGAAGATATGGAACAAGAAAGATTAGTTGAGAAAAGTGTCCAATGAAAGCGAGAAAAAGCGGAAAAAAGCTAAAGAATTATATGAAAAAGGACTGGACTTAGGTCAAAATACAAACGATGTGGATGGTGCGATAGATTATATTCGAAAAGCTGTTGAAATAGATCCAGAATATACTCAAGCATGGTACGATTTAGGAAATGCATATTATATGCTGAAGGGAGATAGCAAGAATGCTTTTGAATGCTGGGAAAGAGCACTTGAATTAAATCCTGAATTTATAGATTTGTTGTACAATATGGCGAACACATATCGAGAATTAGAGCAGTTTGATAGAGCAATTGAATATTACATACGATTACTGGAGATAAACCCCAAGGATCATGAAGGATGGAATAATTTAGCTAATTCTTATTTGGGAAATGGGCAAATAGATGATGCTATCAAAGCCTACAAAAAAGCTGTTGAAATTAAACCTGATAAAGTCGAAACTTGGTGGAATTTAGCGGTATTGTATTATAAAACCGGGAAATATGATCTCGCCATGGAAAATTGTGATAAAGCTCTGGAATTCAAACCTGGTTCATGGAGATTAAAAGAGTTGAAGGAAGCTATACAGAAGGAATTAAGACCAGAATAAGGAAACCGGACATAAACAAAAGGTTATTTAGCACTTTCTGCAAATTTTTTAAACATCTTCATACTCATCAAGGTTGATTGTTTAAACCTTTTTTTCAATCAATCCAGATGAAAATTTAATGATCTGTCTAATATTTAGAGAGGATTCCAATCTCACCGAATGGTTAATAAATCTCTCAGTAAATACAACTGGCATGAGTGTAGCAAATTTCGATGAAATTAAGGAAAATATCTGGAAGAGTTTTCCAGTTTTAGAAACATTGAGGCTGATACTTAGAGAAATTTGCATTTCTGATAGGGATCGCTTGTTTGAGATATGGGGGAATCCTCAAGTAAACAAATATACTGATTTTCCTGGTCTTGATGATCTAGAAGTGGTGGACAAATTTATAAATGGCTTAAAGAAGGGATTTGAGACAAAAAATGGCATTCGATGGGCAATTAGCTTGAAAGAAAATGATTTTCTTATCGGAACAATGGGTTTTAATAGATAGATTACTCAAGAAGGTAATTGGGCAATTATGGGGTATGATTTGGATCCTAGTTTTTGGAGAAAAGGATACTCTTTCGAAGCAGCGACAACAATTGTGCAGTATGGATATCAAATAATGAAACTGCATCGCATTGAAGCGGAAATCAATCCTGTTAATATAGCTTCAGAAAGGTTGTTGAAAAAACTTGGTTTTAAGTATGAAGGAACTCTTCGAGAAAGATACTACTTTGGAGGAGGGTATCAAACTACTGCTCAATATGCAAAATTAGAAACAGATTAGTAACAT
>JAEOUK010000611.1 GCA_016839385.1 Promethearchaeota archaeon | reverse complement strand
CATTCCTTCATCAGGTTTCCAATCAGGAACGTTCATTCCGCCTCCCATTTTGCGTTTTGCTTCTTCCTCGAGTTCCTCCTCACTCCAATATGGCAAATCTACACCTGTACGATTCTTAAGTTCTTCGATCAACTCTTCTTCATTCCAGACAGGTAAGTTTGGTGTAGATTGTGAAGCTCTTTCAGCAGCATGTTTCGCAAGATCAGCTTCTGACCAAACTTGTAACTGCGGACCAGAGGAAGCTGCTGGGGCTTGTGGAGTCACACCCGGACTTGGTGGAGCTGCAGATAAATCACTCCCTTTCTTTACACTGGGAGATTGATAAGTCTGTGCAGCAAACTTCAATAATCCTTCAAAGCATGTTTCTAATTTTTTCGTACCCATTCCGGAACTTTCATCAGTTATTAATACCATAGTTGTATTAATTAAGGGAAGCACTATCCCACATATAGCTGCATTGGATGATTGTCGTTTCGAATCTAAAGCAGACGTCAATTTACTCATAGATTTCTTCAAACTATCATTTCCCATAAAATAATCGCAAATTGGTTCTCCATGTCGTTCATACTGAGAATCATAGCGAGTGACTTGATTTTGAGTGGATTTTCGGTCAAGAGATGCCACGATTTCCTTTACAAACCGTATATTTTGTGATTTTGGCGTTTCAGTTGACGCATCTGGTTTATATCCTGCCAGATCCAAAGCTCCTATATGAGGGGCAAACAGGGGATCTGCTTTAGATATTTTAGCGTACAAGACTGTTCGTGTTGCTAAGGCTTCGATCTCTCCTGCAAATGCAATTTTGTCAGTATTCAACTTCATTCGATCAACTTTTCCCTTCTCCCACTCAATTTCTGGGATGGTAAGGAATGTTACACTGGGGAAAGGAAATTCTTTAACCTTATAGGTTAGGAATAGATGATGTTCAAATTCATTTTTCTTATGTAGTAGCCATTTCTCAATCAATTTCTTGAGATCTGCTTCATATGGTTTGAAAATGGGACTTTGTAACTGTTTCTGCAATTCTTCTTCCAATTTGTTAAATTCATCTATATCATTTTTACCCCCAATTGCCTTAATCTCTTCAACCATATTTTCCCCGAGTATTTTTTCTACTTCAGTTTTAATTTTTTCTTGGTTAGGGATTAATTCGGAGCTAAAAAACTTAGCATTGTCAATTTCTAGTGCAGTTAACAATTTTTCGAACATCATTTCAACTTGTTCATTCATAGGATTCATAGAATTAAAGGGGAGGAGTTCCTAAATTTTTTGGGTTGAAAAGAAATTTTCTAAATCGCCCACTCAATTGGGAAATTTAATAATGTTTAGAAAAACTATGAAAGTGTAAAATAAGTTACTAAAAAAAATTCAGAAGGTTGCAACTATCTTAAATAAAAATGAATAAAAGTGATGAATATGTTCATTTAGTATATAAAACGATCTAAACGATCTCATATTAGATATTTAATACTATATTCTTAAATCTATATGTAATTTCTTTAATAACGATCGAAATTTCATACTTTTAAGGACTCTATCATGTAAAATATTTACTATATAAGGTTTTCGGGCTGTATTTTTACGACGAAAGTTTTATATAACTAATTGAATAACTAAATAATATCGATAACGTAATGATTTCCTTTTTCAAGGGCAAAAATTAACACAGAATTTAAAGTTTTTCTTATTTAGAGGACTTTATATTCAGAGTTTTAGCCTGTTGAGCGGAAATTTTAAAAGAATTCGATGGGTATTCAAAGTAGAAGGGACATAATACAATGAAAATTATCACAGTTAATTTACCAATTCAGTACATAAACACGATCAAGACCTTAGTTGGAGATTCTGGCTTATATCCGAGCCGAAGCGAGCTTATCCGAGTCGCAGTGAGAGATTTTCTCATCAAGGAACTCAAAACCGCAAAAAATTTTCCTAAAAGTAATATATTCACTCCCCATCATAGCGAAGACATGATGTTATCCAAAGAAGATGAGAATTCTTTTGTGAATGTGCCTACCGATGTAAAAGTAGGAAACACTGTTGTCCGAGATTTTAAGCGTTATCGAATTATTGATCGTTCAGAGAAGATGGGGAATATCTGAGCATTTTCTTTTAAATTTATTTTAATTAAAGAATAAAGAACCTACTAAAGATAATTCTAAATTTAGTAATTCGTAAAAAATGTTCAAATTATCGTGTTGTAATTTTTGCGATAATTATTACGCGACCTAGAAATTAAATACCTTCCTTTTTTGGTTAGATCATAACAAATTTCCAGTGACTTTCCATGGCAACCTCTCAATTTGAAAACATTTGTTTTGTTATTGATGCATCCCGTTCTAGCGCAAGAGCCGATCTTGAGCCAACACGGT
>JAEOUK010000610.1 GCA_016839385.1 Promethearchaeota archaeon | reverse complement strand
TGTAGCATTTCTACTAACGTGTCTACACCTCTATTAGTAAATGCAGTGATCAAAATTTTTTTTGTTGTTAAAGTTTGTTCAAATTGGTATTCTGGAACATCTTCATTTTTTTCTGTCAATTCAGAAATTTTAGAGCTATATTCAATATTTTTTAACGAATCAGTTTTTCTCTTGTTTGGAAGTGTTTCTTGAGTGAAATTAGGATTTAATTTTAATTTATCAAATAATTGGTTCACAATTTCAGTGATAACCGTAGTTTTTCCAGTTCCAGGAGGACCTTGAATTAAAAGAATGTCTGTAAAATTCAAAGCACTCACAATTGCTTTTATTTGATTCGGATTGTACCTCTTTTTTTTTAATTTGTCGATTAATTTAGGTTGAGAATATGTAGAATCAGTTTTAGTGTCGATTCTTTTAATGTTTAGAAGATGATTTCGGATTTTTCGCATAGTTTCATTTCCAAGCATAAAAGGAACTCGAAGAAATGAATCTAAAGCTGTTTTCTCCATATTTATAATACTGTTTGATGTCATTACATCAATTCTGAACTTTTCATTTTGGATAAAGTCCGAAATCATTAATAAAAAATCACTTGGTGCTTCAAGAATTATATAATCTTTTTGAATTTCATATATACTTGCAGGTATGGATTGCATTGTCAACGGTCGATAGTTTTGTGGAGTTATTAACACATAATCTGATACATTCATACGCGTACTCAAGAAAGTGTCTAATCCGTTTATTGTAGGATCACGGATGAATGTAATCCAGAATTTACTAGAAGTAATCAAAGAATCATTTTCTTCGGGTTTTTCAATCTTCGAACTTAAAGTAGTGTTAATATCAGTAATAATTACATCGGCAAAACAATTTCCCAAAGATTCCCGTTCTTTAGCGAGTAAGCCCAACTCAGAAATTAGATCCTGATTGTTTAAATACTCCATTTCTAAGAATTGGTAAAACCAATCATAGTATACATTCACACGACGAAATTCTTCAAACTCATTTTTTTCAAAAAGAATTGGATGATAATTACATCTTTCACAATTAAGGCAGTTCTTAGTAAGAAATGAACGGAGACAATAAAAGGAACAAGCATCCTTTTGGAAACATTTTGATGAACAATTTTTAAAAGGACCATCATCCGGTCGTCTACCAATGCTTATTGCCCAAATTTCATTACGCATGTTGACTAAGCGTATGATTTCCTGTTCATCAAATTCAATTAATTTCAAACGATCTTCTAATGAATTTCGTGGGTATTCAAGCAAAAGTTCTTCAATATTTTTTGTATAAAATTCATTTAATATCAATGAGTAAGCCATTAGTTGAAATTTCGCTGTATTTTCAGAGGAAAAGGAAGTTCGGCCTGTTTTTGTTTCATATAAGGTAAAGGAATCATTGGATCGATTCCACAAGATTCTATCTATTCTTCCCTGCAATCCAAAATAAGAAGAACGTGTCATAACTTCTGCTTGAAAACTATAATCATCTCCATAATTACGTAACTTCTCTAATTCGAAATTCATAAAATCGATTTCTTTTTTCACATAATATTCATCAAAATAACCCAAGTAGAGATCTTCATTCACGTTGAAAGCAGCTAGGGATTGCCAATTTCGATAGATTGCTTTTTGAAACGCGGTTTTTATTAATTTAGGAATTTTTGAGCTGCCAGGTGTCAATTTCAATAATTCTTTATCTTCAAATACAAACATTAGATAATCGTGATAAATGTTTCCAAAGATCTGTGCAGGATTGTAGGGAGAATAAGCATGAATGTGAGTACTTAGATAAGTTGACATTTCACAATATGAATGTGATGCAAGAGAACTCGAATTAATTAGAAAGTCTTTCTCAAATATACATTGATAAATTTCGAATGTTAAATTACTACTTTGGCTTTTAATTTTCCCTGCAATTATGCTAACCATAAAAGGAAGCCTATTTTGTACATGTCGATCAGAAAGAAGTTCTGCAAATTTATTGTAAAGAAATCCAACTATTTTTTCTCCAGAATCATCCTTCAGTGAACAAATAGCAATTTTTGTATCTTGATTATAGTTGAAGACCTCTTCCATTTCGCAGATGAAAGGGTTTTGAACATTAATTTTTTTATTTTGATGTTCTGTGAATTTATTCACAAAGGGCTCCTCCCAGCGAATAGGATTAATAAACTCTTGAGGGATTTAAAATTAATTACCATACTTACAATAAATCGCTAAATTCTCACAAATGCTTTAATATTCTTTCTGGGATTATGTTGATTATGGTAAATATCGACAGTATCATCCAGTTTATTCGTACAAACATAGAAAAATATGGATATAAAGGAGCAGTTATAGGTATTTCTGGAGGAATAGACTCTGCAGTTGCTGCAGCTTTAACTGTGAAAGCAATTGGAGCAGATAGAGTGCTTGGATTATTAATGCCTGATAGAGATTCGGCAAAAGATACATTGACTCATTCTAAGATAGTAGCAAATTTCCTAGGCATAAAATTTAAAATTAAGAAATTAAACCAAACGCTCCGCTCAATAGGTGTATATTATTTATTTCCTCCTGCATGGTTATTTCCACGAAAATTTAAAGAAAGATGGACCAGAAAGACTATGGGACAGGTTAGTAAAGATCCCTTTATTGATGATTTACAAAACATTGGACCTGAGAAGATGAGACGAGGATTTGCCTATATTCGAATTAAACATCGCTTAAGAACAATTTTTGAGTACTTTTTTGCAGAAAGAATGCAATATGCAGTTATCGGATGTGCTAATAAAACTGAAGCTGTAACTGGTTTTTTCGTCAAATATGGAGATGATTCTTCTGATATCGCTCCAATTGCCCATTTATATAAAACTGAAGTACGTGAAGTCGCACTTGATTTAGGAATTCCCCCTGTTATAATAGAAAAACCTCCTTCCCCTGATTTAATGCCAGGAGTAACTGATGAATACGCAATAAATATGAAATATGTGGATTTAGATAGAATTTTAATTAAAATTGAGAATAATGATCCTTCCCTTCATGATGAATCCCCAGAATTAGTAAATAGAGTAATGCAGATTAAGGATGCTGCTAAATATCGTTATTTAAAGTCATTACATATGTGAATGCGATAACATTCAGTCTTCTGAATTTATATATGAGAATTTGCATTTTTTTATATGGGAATTATCATGAAAAAAAAGCAAATAATTGGATTAATCTTCATTTCAACAGTCTTATGTTCAGTAACTTTTGCTGGATTTGCATCTGCGATAGACCCATATTTACCAGAACCAGAAGATGTTGAAGGTTACGACTTATTATGGGAAAGTGTTATTATAGTATCTAATCCATTAAATGATTCAGCACCTGATATCGGAGCTGGAGGACAAGTATGGACAAAGAACGACACAGAAAATGATGTCACTGCTGTAGTTGGAGTTTTAGTCATTAAATTTTCAGAAGATGTATTTGGAAAAAGAATACCGGCTGGAATTCGAACCATGCTGAGTTTATTAACTTCTTATGATAATATAAGAACTTATTGGGATCTATTAGTGGCAGTAGTGACAGAAAGTGCGGAAGTAACAGATATTTCTGATTTAGTTACCACTACAGATGGATCCATAGCGTTTGATTCAGGAACGGGAACATATTTGATCCTTTCCAAGGATGCCGAATTTTTAATTTTTACAATTGGATTTCAAATTAGTAATGATTGGATAAGTTATGTTCAAGATTATTCTGAAGACGTAGATGAAGTATTTGAAGCAGCAATTGTATTCGCGGCAAGCTTATTAGCAGTATTTCAAGCAATAATCGACTTAATAGAGGGATTTGACGGAGGAATTCCAACACCTGAACCAAGTTCTATATTAGGAGATACAGCACTTCCACCTTCTGGTGATCCTACCTCTGCAGGAGATGTTCAATATGTAACAATCCAAATTGGTTCTTTGTATGGCTCTTTTAATTGGTTATGGATCATTTTAGGGATTGTTGGCGTCGTAATGGTTGGAGGAGTAATACTTCTTGTTGTACGAAGAAAAAGAAAATAAATACATTTAGTTTTTCTATTTTTCCCCTTTTTTATAATGCTTCTTGATAAAAAAAATAAATGAGTTAAGAGAGGATTTTGTCTAAAATCTTCTACGTTTTACCAATATTACTAATACAATAAT
Organism: Promethearchaeota archaeon; assembly: GCA_016839385.1. The sequence continues at coordinate 207 of JAEOUK010000610.1, read as the reverse complement.
TACGATTACAATAAATGCAGCAAGTCCCACTAAAATTGGCCATTTTGGAGGAGGTTCAGGAATAAACAGCCCTTGCCTAGCAAAATAGATATCATGATCATCCCCATTACGACCATCCGTCCAGACAATACACATGTCTCCCGTTACTGGATCTTGTCGCATACAGAAATAATCACCTGGTCGCTCGAAACTGAAACTAAATCCTTC
>JAEOUK010000609.1 GCA_016839385.1 Promethearchaeota archaeon | reverse complement strand
TTCTCTTTGGATTGGATCGTAATCCAATTCGAGATATAGATTAAGGAGGTATTCATATCTATTGAGAGCAATTCGGTAATTTCCAGCTTTTTCTGCGTCCATTGCTTTTTTCTTGTTCATTTCGGCTAATTGTTTCTTTTTCTTCAATAGTTCTTCCTGTGGATCCGGTTCAGGAGCTACATAATCTTTTTGACGCTGTTCTGCTTCAAATTTCCTTTTTTCTTGCTCAAAAAACTCTTCTCGTTCCTTTTGTTTCTGAACTGCTAATTCTTGCTCAATTCTCGAACGTTCTTGTTTTATATATTCCTTTTCATCAAGGAGTTTTATTTCCTTCTTGATAGTTTCGATTTCTTTTGCCCATCCTAAATCTTTAAGAAATTTGAGTGCTCGAGCATAAAAAAGTTTAGCTTTAGAATATTTCTCATAATCCGCATATTTCTTTGCTTCAGTGAGGGTTTTTTCAAGTAATTCTTCTCTCTTTTCTACCCAATTCTTCCCAGATTCATAATCTTGAAGTCTTTCTATGATTAGATCCCGTCGAATATTATCCATTTCCTGAAAGGCTTCATATTGCAAATAACTTAATTCTTTAATATCTCCTGATAACACTTTTTCTAATTCCCAGATAAGACGAGATAAACGATGCTTAAATCCCAATTCCTCAAAAAGATGCAAACATTCCTTGTAATAATAAAGTGATTCATCTACTCGATTATTTATTGCAAGAGAACGTGCTACTTCTAGATAATCATCTGCTTTTCGTTCCTTTATAGAAATCTCTGAATTCAATGAATTCTGCACCCTTCGACTAAAATTTTGTTTACAAAGAGTATTCCATGTTTCAATACAAAAATTTTTCCTTGGATTTTTTAAAAATAAAAATATGCAATTTATAGATTACATAAGAAAATAAGTCAGGTATAAGTAGAGTTTAAATTTTAAAGGGCTTGTAATTGCAAGATTTATATAGATGGTTGCTTGAATAAAAAAATATGCCGAATTTACTTAAATCTAAATGGTTTGGACTCAGTCTGGTCGCATTTGTTTACATTACTGCGTTGCTTTTGAGTTACGGAATATATTTATGGATACCAATATCAAATCCAATCTGGAAATTATTAGTAATGGATCTTGCAGCAACAATATATGTATACATCTGGAGTTGCATCTGGCGAAATGCGTCTCTATATGATCCTTATTGGAGTGCTATTCCACCATTCTTGGGACTGTTCTGGCTTGATCACTATTTCTCATCAATTGGATGGAACCAAATCCCTGTAAAATTGTGGATTATATATAGTCTTGTTGTTCTATGGGGAATACGTTTGACTTGGAATTGGACTCGTTGGTTTACGGGTTTAGATTATGAAGATTGGCGTTATCGCAATTTCCGAAAGAATTCAGGAAAATGGTTCCCTCTTGTTAATCTTTTTGCAATCCAAGTGTTCCCTACAATAATGGTGTTCATGGGATCTCTTTCTCTGAGTTTCTCCTTGAGTTTTTCAAATCCTTCTAGAATTGTAATTTTTTACATTATTTTTTTTGTAATCACCTTTGTAGCGATTCTGATAGAGACTGACGCAGATCTCCAGTTACATAAATTTGTGAAGAAGCGAACAGAACCAGGACAAATTATGAATAACGGATTATGGAGTCATTCCAGGCACCCTAATTATTTTGGCGAAGTTTTCACATGGTGGGGATTATTTTTCTTTGCACTAGTAGCAGATTTGTCTTCATGGTGGGTAATTGTAGGTCATTTAGCCATTACAGTGCTTTTTCTTGGTTATAGCGTTCCAGCGCTCGATAAATACCAAATTTCCAAGAAGGAAGCTTATATAGAATACAAAAAAAATACACCGGGATTTTTCCCGAGAATCATAAAGAGGAATAAATAATGAGTGAAAATATACCTATTAAACAGCGACCGAAAGCAATGAAGATAATTGATATTATCTTGATAGTCTTTTTCATCTTCAATTTCATCTTCATTTGCTACCTATTTGATATCGAACAAATTGTGGTTTTGGATCACAGTACATATGGAACCCCTGCATTTGTCTATCCTATTTGGCCACCAAAATTCATAGTTGATTTAAACCATTTCGTAGGAACTATGGATCCTGCACTTATGGATCGTCCCGCATGGTGGCGCGCAACTATCTGGATTGATGTTCTACTGTTTGGACCATTTTATTTGGTTGGAACTATTGCATTTATAAAAGGGAAGAGGTGGATTCGAACTCCCGCAATAATGTGGGCGACCATGATGCTAACAAATGTTACAATCATAATGTTCTCCGAATTCTTTGACCCGTTGTATGCCGGTAATCCAAATTGGTGGGTTGTCGTCCTGGCCAATTTACTTTGGATTTTGATGCCCATATTAACTCTAATCCGAATCATTATATATCCCAACACATTCGAAAGGACCACATAATTTTTTTTCTTTTTCATTCAAGCAGATGATAATAATGAATCCAGCAAAATTCAAACGAAGATATGGACCCTGGGCATTAATTACAGGTGCTTCCCAAGGGATAGGACAGGCATTTGCCGAACAATGCGCTAAACAAGGTCTTAATGTATATTTAACTTCACGTAGAAAGGTTATCTTAGATGGTCTAGCGGATAGACTAAAGGCAGAATACAAGGTAGATGCAGTTACCCATGCACTTGATCTTACTGATCCCGGGGCCTTAATCGAACTAGAACGAAACACCAGTGATTATGATATAGGGTTGTTCCTCTATGCACCAGCAGTTTCACCTATAGGATCCTTCTTTGCGCAGACCATTCAAGAGCATGATCAAGTAATAAATCTTAATTGTCGAGCTCCAGCACATCTGGCACATTATTTCGGAAATTTAATGAGAAAACGAAAAAAAGGGGCAATAATTCTCATGGGATCACTTGCAGGCTTTCAAGGTTCGCCTGTAGTAGCACACTATAGTGCTACAAAAGCGTATAACTTGACTCTAGCGGAAGCTTTATGGGATGAATTGAAACCGTTTAATGTCGATGTAAAAGCTTGTGTAGCGGGAGCGACAGCAACTCCAGCCTTTGTGGAACGTACTCCATTAGAAGACGTTAAAGGTCCAAAACCAAAAATTATGTCCCCAGAAGCAGTGGCTAGAGAGTGTTTACAAAAATTACATCGAAACAAGCCATTTGTAGTTGTAGGTACATTTAATAAAGTCACTAGCT
>JAEOUK010000608.1 GCA_016839385.1 Promethearchaeota archaeon | reverse complement strand
TATTCATTGGATATATCATAACTTTATTCAATCCAGAAGCTCATTTTTTCGATCCTATAATCTTCATCGTGGCATTATTCAATGGAGGTACACTCGACTATCGATGGGTAATAATTTTACAGGGGTTAGCAAACGGAGCAATCAATACATTTCTTATAAGTATGGCAAGTTTAGTAATAGGTTTTTTTATCGCACTAATATTTGCAGTTATTCTTGTTTCCAAAAAACCCGAATTTCATTTCAAACGTGATGATCCAGATTTCCCTTTTAAAAAGCATTATGGTAAATTTCCCATAAGACAAATTTGGATGCTGTTAAGAGAATCCTTTAAGTTTTTAATTCAGAAACTCACTCAAATCTATGTCGATTTTTTTAGATCTACTCCATTATTAGTTCAAATCTTATTAATCAGCAGTGCTATTTCCAATATTTTTCCAGGGTACCGAGATTTCATTGATGCAATAGGTATTTCGCATCCTATTTTTTCAGGAACAATAGCATTAGCTATGAATACGGCTGCTTATCAAACTGAAATTATCCGCAGTGGTATTCTTGCAATACCTAGAGGGCAAACGGAAGCTGCGCGAGCTTTGGGAATGACTAATTTTCAATCTATGAGATATGTTATTCTCCCTCAAGCAATTCGTATCATTGTTCCGCCTTTAACAAATGAAATGATTAATATGATCCTTAACAGTTCACTGCTAAGTGCAGTAGGGGGGCGGGAAATCACAAATAACGCCTATAGAGATGCATCGAGATTTTTCATGTGGGAAGTCTATATCGCAGCTGCAGTATTTTATTTTGCAATTGCATTTTCGTTATCCAATATTACAAAACGATTGGAAAAGAAATACCGAATTCCAGGATTGGGGGTAACAAATGAATAAAGAAGCGATTATTGAGGTAATAAATGTAACGAAAAGATTCGGTGATTTGTGGGCATTAAAAGAACCGGGGACAAATTTGAAAATTGAACTAGGAGAGGTAGTAGTCATTATTGGAAGTAGCGGTTCAGGAAAATCTACCTTATTGCGATGTATGAATCGTCTAATTGAACCAACATCCGGAGATGTATATTTCAACGGGATCAAAATCACTGATAAAGAAATCAAGATTGATGAAATTCGTAAAAATATCGGGATGGTGTTTCAGCAGTTCAATTTATTTATGCATCTAACCGTGAAAGAAAATATCGCCTTACCGTTACGGAAAGTTCTGAAATTACCCGAAGAAGAAATTAAGAAGAGAGTGAATGAAGTTCTTGAAACTGTGAATCTACACTCTAAAATTAATAACTATCCGGGCGAACTATCAGGAGGACAACAACAAAGGGTTGCCATAGCTCGTGTTCTGGCAATGCGTCCAAAATTAATATTTTTCGATGAACCCACTTCTGCATTAGATCCAGAATTAACAGGAGAAGTATTACTCGTTATGAAACGCTTAGTAAAGGAATTCCACTACACTTTAGTTGTTGTGACTCATGAAATTCCTTTTGCAAAAGAAGTTGCATCACGAGTAATTTTTATGGATGAGGGAGAAATTATATATCGAGGACCTCCCGATGTTGTTTTTGATAATCCTCCCAATGAGAGATTGAAGAAATTTTTATCCAAAATTCTCGAAATGGGTTAATCTTTCTCAATTTTCAAATTTTCTCTTTTTTTCGTTCAGATGATCTGAGTAACACTTAAAAATAGGTTTAACAAACTGATGGTTACCTAATAAAAATCAGGTAATTTTTATTTGGTAGAGGTGCTAACTATGAAAAATAAGACTATATTTTTCCTCTCTCTCTTGATCATTGCAATGTTTCCATTAGGGATCGGTTTAGTTAAAGCAGATACTGGTTTAGATGATATTATTAATGCTGGTGTAATAAAAATCGCTACAAGTTCAGGATACACCCCATTTGAAGATTACGATTCTGTTGCGGATGTTTTATATGGATTCGATATCGATTTAGGTGAATATATCGGAGATCAGATAGGGGTAGATGTAGAATGGTCAGATGTCGGTTTTGCTACTATCCTTAATGGATTAGATAATGACGATTATGATTGTGTTCTTGCAGCAGTCTCAATTACTCCAGAACGAGAACTACAAGTTGACTTCTCACGTTGGTATTTTGAAAGTGAACAAGCAGTTTTAGTAACTGTTACAAATCCCAAAAATATTACCGAGATTACGGATGCTAACTCTACTCTAGTTAAAGTTGGGTATCAAACTGGAACTACTTCAAATTGGTATGCACTGGATTATCTCACAGAAGCAGATGTTTATGAATATGATACAGTTCCATTAGCAATTGCAGATTTAAAAACTGGATCAATAGATGTTGTCTTATGTGACTATGCCGTAGCATTCAGTGCTGCTGATCAGAATGCTGATCTTCAAATAGTGGATACATTTAGTAAAGAATACTTTGGTATTCCCGTAAAAACAGGGAATGATTC
>JAEOUK010000106.1 GCA_016839385.1 Promethearchaeota archaeon | reverse complement strand
TGAATTTAAGTTTAAAATCTTTTAATTTTACCCTCAATGATTCAGAAACTTTACTTAATTGAATTCCATCAAGTTTTCGATATAATTCCTTGTAAGAATTCATTGATTTCTCATCCAAATTCGAATCTATTTGCTTAAGATATTCAACAGTTATTTTTTGGAATTCTTTGATGAATTCAGAAGTATACCCTTCAAATGGTGTAGCATTACCAGTTTTCATAAAATCTTCTAATTCAGATTCATAACGGATACTAAACCTATCAAACATTTCTATAAATGAATCTTTAACCGCTTCTGGATTAAAATATGGAGATGTAAAGGTTGTTAAAGTGAAGGTTTCAAAATGAATTGAATGTACATTAATGTTTTTTCCTTGAAGTTGAAAACCATTAAATCCTTGAATATTTATTTCGCCAGAAAAACGATATAAAGCGTTTATGAACATAGGAACAAGTTCAACATCGAAATCAGGATTCTCTCCTGTTGTTAAAACATTTACTATTGCATTTTCTCCATTTTCTACAAAAACAAGAGATCTGCCATTCTCGTCGGAGATGATCATTCCGTAGATTAATTTTTGACACATTGAAGTAATATATTTTTTATTGTTAATTTTAGATAAATTGAATTCAAATCTCTCAAAAGTGACATCTTCTACACTCGGAAATGCGAAATTGGGTAAATTACGTGTATCTGTGGTTTCTCTTTTGTGTAAAAATTTCTTCACAATTTCTGTGTGGTACATTTCTCCTTCATCTGACATATAAAAAACTTGCTCGGATCCGTAATTCTTAGTCAGTATATATTTCTGTTCAGTTAATCTGTTAAGAAGATTTGCAAGATCATGCTGATGAACATTTAGTTGTCCTGAAAGTTCAAAAAAATTAGCTACTTTAATTTTTCTAAGTAAGTCTAATAATCCAGCTAATGATCGAAATGTGTTGAAATTATAAGGGGTATTGATTATTTGTTTAGATTGGACATCATCTAAAATATCTAAGACTACATTGAGTGTATCTAAATAATGCTCATTCTTAATGCTAGTGTAGTACATAGAAGTTCTTTCAATTAGTTTTCTGACGTTTTCTTTAAGAGTTTTAAAATCTTTATTAGCAAGCAAATCGATTTTATGCCAGAGAATATACATACTAGCCGCCGGGCATTTCTCATGATGAATTTTCTTCATTTGATTAATCAGTTTCAAGCACAGAGCAAATTCAATCGTAGCATCAAGAGTTATCAATATTAAGTCTGTGTTCAGAAAAATTTGGTTTTCCGGTCCCAACCATCGATTCAATTCTTGACCTGAAAGATCAAAGACTCCGATTTCCTCCTTCATTTGGTAAGAAAATATTTCACTTCCACGTGTGGGTTCTAGTGGATTACTAAGTAAATCGAAAGCTGATTCTCCTTCGAAAAACAATCTCCGTAGTGTGCTTTTTCCACTACCTGGAGGACCAACGAACACTATTTTTTTTGCCATTACTAATACGCGCCCTAATCATTATACTACTAAAAAGTAATTCTTTTGATTTGAGTTGTCAATAAGAGAATTTGTGACATCTTGGAAAAGATTATCCACATTATAGCCAGACTTGCTAGATGTTTCGAAATATTTCGAAACGTGGTAATCTTTAATCCATTTATTAATATAATCATAATCTGGAGTCTTGTTGTGAACTAGATCATACTTATTTCCGATTAAATAAATTGGAATATCATTTTTGTAGGTTCGTGCTGATTCCAAAATTTCCATCCAGTCTGAAAGATGATACAAGGATTTCATGCGAGATAAATCGAATGCGACTAAAATTATGTCGCTACCAACAGTGTAATCACTCAAGAGGAATCGAAATCGTTCTTCTCCTGCAAAATCCCAAAGAACTAATCGTAAGTAAACATCGCAATTTCCATGCTCATATTTTAATTTCTTGACGAAAAAATCCGAACCTATTGTCATTTTGGTATTTTCAGAGAATTTGCCTGTTGTATAACGTAACAACAGTGTTGTCTTCCCAATCCCACCTTCACCGAGGATGATGATTTTTTTGGAGACAATCAGGCATTTTTTCCCATTATTGTAAGTTAAATTCCCTAAATCTTCCAAAATTTTTCAATCTCCGTTATATTATCTCAAGATAAGGAGTGGTCAGATTGGTAAATATGGTTCTTATTAGAAATATTACAAAACGTTTTCGATTAATTTGATTTTGTCGTTAGAATAAATTGGAAATTTTCTTGTGAAATTTTGTCAAAATTTAACCAAAATTTAACTATTAATCTAATAGTTTTGATATATCCATTATGAAACAAAAGGATATCCAAAACATTGTGGAAGCTATCAGTTTCATCGAGGATCAACTTCAGAAGTCTCAGCTTAAATTATGCAAAAAAGTTGATGAAATACAAAAAATGCTGACCTCAATTAATATTCGTGTTTCTGAATTAGAAGAAAACATATATACTAAAAAAAAGCGTATTTTAGAAAACAATGAATAAAACACTACTATTCTCTTTCTTGTAATTTAAAGATTTTGTCCGATCACGCCACCACAATTTCTGCAAGATTTTATCTCTTTATACATTCTTTCCAAGCAAGATTGATGATAATATGCACTACAGGTACACTGGTAAACAGCTTCTCCTCCAGATTCAAAAATATTACTACAATAGGAGCAAGAATCCTCAATATTATCTATAACAGAACCAGGTACTTTTGACATTTGAACATGCTTACCAGCAAATCCATCATCTTCGATTTTTATCGATTGACCACCTGTTATTTTCATCAACTGTTGAACAGAATGAGGAACTTTCAGTAAAAAGAAACAATTTGGACATCTAAATACTGTTTTATCTTGAAATTCAGAGTTATCTCGATCACTCCACATACTAGCACAATGGAGATGAATTGGTCTACTACAAGAAGGACAAAATCTACCGCAAGAATAAAAAGGATTATTACACACTGGGCACGTATTCTGATAACATATCTGGCATTTATGATCTACTTTTGACATCATATCTCTTATTTCACTGATACTTGGTCTTCTTAAATCCACAGCAATTTCCGCTACTAACCGAGGAAGTTTACTCTCTTTATTCGGATCAAAATAATCTGTCTCAGGTGGAGTTTTCTTACTCGCAAATCCATCTGCTGCACGATATAATGCTTTTGTGTTCGCAAAAAATCCATATTCTGCATTGGTTGCTAAAGCAAGTTTTCTATAAGGATTAAATTCCCGATTAACTTCCGATAATCCCAATTGACAAATGTCAATATATACACCTAAACCTTGTGCTGCTTTTATTATTTTTTCCATATGTGCAGATTCGATATCAGGAGTCGAACTATCTGTGAAAATAATGACACGCTGAGTTGATCCTCCTAATTGTCGCATTTTTTTAACAAGCATTTGTAAGGCAAACGAAATGCCATCTATTACATTTGCAGTTCCAGATATTTCCAATTTATTCAACTGCTTTGTTAAAAAATCTGTATTACTCGAAAAGTCGGCTAGTTTTATAATACGAGTTCCAATCGCTGCAATCGCAATTGTATCTTTTGGATCTTTAGCAATTTTGTGCTCAATGAATAATTTTATTAATTTTTGGATGGTTCGGAGACGGTTTGGTTTAAAGTCCGTTCGAATCATCGAACGAGAACAATCCCAAAGGATTACCGTATCCTCTAATGGTATGGAACTCATTTTGCTTCAACTTCATTTTTCTTGTTAGGAAAAAGAAAAAAATGAGAGGTGACTCTCATCCTT
>JAEOUK010000607.1 GCA_016839385.1 Promethearchaeota archaeon | reverse complement strand
TTCACTTCTTCACATGATGATGCAAAATCTAATGAATGTCCTAATCTTGTAGCATTGTTTTTTAATACACGTATAACATTCGTGTCTTCCTCCAGTATCAAAACCTCTCCATTTTTCGTTTTTGCCAATTTTTTCGATGACTTATCATAAGCTGGTATAACAATTTCGAAAGTGGTTTGTTCTCTTGGCGTAGAATGAACTTTAATCGATCCATTGTGGTTTTGAATAATAGTATGGCATATAGCAAGTCCTAATCCATGAGATCCAATTTTTTTAGTCCAATAAGGAGTGAAAATCTTTTCTATTTCATCAGGTTGGATTCCTTTTCCAGTATCAATTACTTCTATACGAATATATTCCCCTTCCGATAATTGATGTAGATTTTTTTCATCCAAATATACATTTTTTGCAGCTACCTGTATAATTCCACCATTTGGGTCATCTTGCATTGCTTGACGAGCATTTAGGACTAAATTTTGAAAAACTTGAGCTAACTGGGTAGGATTTCCTTGAACTTTGTGTAATTCCTTTTGAATATCTAATGTAGTTTTTGTTTTGGAACCAGAACTGGCAAATTTTGCACTTTTTCTCAGTAGATCCGGTAAATCAACAATTTCACTCAAATGAATTGTCTCCTTGGAAAATGTTAGTAATTCTCTTGTGAGGTCACGTGCTTGAATTGCTGCACTTTCTACTTCTTCCACAAGTTCCATGCTTTCTGGATGCTGCATTAGATCTAATCGTAATAAGTTGATATTGCCTAATATAACAGTTAAAAGATTGTTAAAATCATGAGCGATACCTCCAGCGAGAAGTCTGATCGAACGATATTTTTCTTGATTTATCAAGAATTGTTGAGTCGTTTTTAACTCCTTAAATTGCTCCTTCTGCGTTTTTAATGAATTCATTAATACTTTATTGACATAATAAGCAACAATATATCCTATGGAAAGTAAAGGGAGTTGTAATAAAGCGGAAATCGCTAATGAATTATCGAGATTTGAATTTAGAAATACATCAAAGATATCCAATAAAGCAAAAGCAATTATAGAAAATAAGGTAAACGCAAATATAATGGATGTATAGCGGAATTTGGTAATAACCGTTGCAGAAATTACCATCAAGATTGTTATATAAGCGATTATTTGTGGATTTTGATTAAAAAACATCCATGTAGGAAAACCTAAGATAATACTGATGAAGAATACAAATAGAAAGTATTGATTTTGAACGAAATAAAATGCTATGAACAAAATTGCAAACAATACAGAGTATGCTAAAGTGATATACTTAAAGTCAGAGAACGTTAGAAATCCAAAAATCGTGAGGAAACTGGCAATAATCAAGGAACTAGCTAATACGATGCGAGTTATTTGCACTGTTTCTTTGCGATCGTTCCAATTATTAAAGATTTTATTCCATTTTCCTTCCGACATTAAGTGCAAAGGTCTTGAATTTACCAATAAAGCTTTTCCTAATTATTGTTTCAATATTACCTATAAAGGAAAAAAGAAAAAGAATCACTTTCTGTATCTTCGGATTAATTCTCTGTGTTTAAATATCCCATGTTCAGTGATCACTCCAGTAATTAAGTCGAAAGGTGTGATATCAAAAGCATAATTGATCATTTCGACTCCATTGGGCACTATTTGCATCTTTCCTAATACATTTGCAACTTCATTTCCATCCCGCTGTTCAATTGTAACATCTTCTCTGGTTTCATTCATAGAGAGGGTAGATTCAGGAGCAGCTACATAAAAGGGAATATTATGGCGTTTTGCGGCCAATGCAACCATGTATGTTCCAATTTTATTAAAAACTGCATCACTAACTATTCGATCCGCACCTACAATTACCTTATCAATGTTTCCCATCATCATCATTAATCCAGCACAATTATCACTCTGTACTTTAACGGGGATTTTATCATAGTGTAATTCATACGCTGTTAATCGAGCTCCTTGTAATCTAGGACGTGTCTCATTAGCAATAACCTGGATTTTTTTCCCTTCTTCTTCGATTGCCCATCTAACAGGTGCTAAAGCGGTTCCATATTGCACTGTCGCTAAACTTCCTGCGTTACAATGTGTTAATACCGTATCTCCGTCTTCCAAAATTTCTGAACCATTTTTTCCAATAGCACGATTTGTATCTATATCCTCCTTCCACATCAACTTTGCTTCGTTAATTAAAATTTGAGTAATTTCTTTCGGTGATTTACTCTTATTTTCCTCAATTTTCATTTGCATTCGTTTAACTGCCCAAAACAGATTAACTGCAGTTGGTCGCGTTGATGTGATGGTTTTTGCAGCTTGCGCCATATATGATCTGTACGTTTTAATATCCATATACTGAAATTCAACCCCTGCTAAAGCCATTCCCATTGATGCAGCTACGCCTATAGCAGGAGCCCCTCGAATGTTCATAATTTTAATCGAATTTGCAACATCTCGAAAATCTTTAAACTCCAGAAAAATCAATTCATGAGGAAGTACAGTTTGATCTATCATTCGAACTGTATTTGGGTCTACCCATTCAATTGATGGTATCATAATTCAGAAATTAGCATCATATAAAAATAACTTTTAGTGTTTATTCAGTTTTCTTGATGAAATTATAGACGCATCCATGTTCAAGACCATCCCGATGCCATAAAATGTCACATATTTTTTCCTCATAAATAAAGCCATAACTCTCGACTTCCATGACCACTTCTTTTGTAGTTAAATCTTTAAAATTCCATACAGGAAAATCATCATCCTTGGTATGCTTTGGATGAATGGATAATACTCCACTAGCAGTTCTTAGAACAGTATATATATCTAAATAAAGCGATTTTCGTTCTTCTTTATCTAAATAGTGTAGAATGTCATATAATAAGACAAAATCTATCGATTCTTCTTCGATAGAATCAGGAATCAGATTTGTATGAACAGTTTCAATGATATTTTCATAATCGGTATTCTTCACTCTTTTTCTAAGACGTTTTAATGGTCCAATATCATTATCAATTGCATAAATTTTTCCTAATGGTCCCACAACTTGTGCTAAAACAACGCTATATCTTCCTAAATTGCATCCAAGATCAATTATTGTATCACCCTCTTTTACTCCAATTTTTTCTACGAATATCTTGCCGTATTTTTGCTCCCATTCTTCTGAAACATCCATGTTTTTTCCCCGAATACTATGCTAATATCTAAATATGGATCTATTGCTCAGGAAGTTCAAGTTTTGTAGTAAACCTTTTCATTAATTTTCGAAATATTTTTCGAAATACGTCTCGAATAAATTTTGATTTAAAGCAAAAACGGACAAATTTCACACCGATATACCGTTTTTTGCCCCATTTTTTCTTATCTTTATCTGAGAATTTGGTTTTAGTGATTTTGAAATTCTTACTCACTACACCTTTCAACATATCAACAGCAATGATAGAAATGAGATCCCATGCACGATCGATATGACGTTGTTGGGATGGATCAATATTTTCTCCCATTGCAAGACGTACCAGCTCAATATGATGGTAAATTGGAAGATCATATTCTAATAATTCACGTGCCGCCCATAAAAGATATAAACACCCTCCACAATACGTGACTAATGCATCAGCGCCTGTCGCAATTGCTTCTTGAAAACGTTTTTCGGTAGTACTCATCATATCAAAAGGAATATTAAACGCATGTCCTGTTGTCCAAGAACACCCAGCACCAAAGCCGCAACAAAGTGCGTGTTCTCGATTGTGCTCCATTTCTACAATATCGCAACCAGTTTGTTTAATCACTTTCCGAGCAAGTTCCCAGTAAGTTTTTCCATCTACTTTGCCTGATTTTGAATAACAATTATCATGAATCGCTACCTTCATTCCAATACTATTTGGTAAACTAATTTTGCCAGAATCAATAATATCGAGTAACCACGTGTTAAAATTCACTACTTTTTGACTGAATTTTATTCCCATTTCGTTTGGATGGACTTCATTAAGCATATGTTCCACAGCATCAAGAAAAGTTACAATTTTTTTCACGCCCCATTTATCTAAATCTGCTTTAACTTGATTTCCGATTTTTTCAACCAGATCTAAATATCCTAATTGATAGAGATATCCAGCAACTTCCCAGTGATCGATTAAATCAACCACTGTGAAATGATCAAGCAGTTCACTTCCAGATAAGACAAAAGACATGAGATGTGTATAATTTCCTACAAGAAGGATAGTGTTTTTAGGAGGGGTCTCCATCCACATCTTTATTTGATCCCTTTCAAATTTTGGAGTAAGCTGGTATAACATTTCCCAGACATTGTTTTTCTCAGTGGGACATACAAATTTATATAATGCTGGGGCTCCACGCTCGTTATATTGCCTATTCCAATTTTCCAAGATAAGTTGGTAGGGTTTACAATCGTACGGACAAAAATGATTACAGCTGAAGCAACTTGTGCAATGCTTAAGTACAATCGAATCTTGTCCGTGGATTAGGCGCATGACTTCATTTTTCGCTATTTCTATCGGTAAATGCATTTCTGGGCATTCATTAAAGCAAATACCGCATCGAGTGCATTCATTTGCTTTAAATACATGCTTATTTCTTCTACTTTCTGCTTCAAGCACTTTAATATGCATCCTCCTCTGGATCTTCTGGTATTTCAGGAAGCTTAAATCTCTTCGGAGAAATTAATCGAGGCATTTGATGTTTCATGATTCCCCAGAACATATTTTTTGCTGTGTAAGAAGCTAATCGGTTAGGAGTTTCCCCTATAGCTAGTTGGATTAACTCAATTATATGAAATATAGGGGGAGCTTCTTTTAGATACAGCATTTTCGCTGTGTGATATTGTTGTAAGCACCCAGAACAATACACACATATTGCATCTGCTTCAGTATGTCGGGCTTCATTCAGGTTTTTGGCGGTTGCGTCTCGAATTTTCAGACTATTATAAGCAGAATCTACCGAAAAACCAGCACCAATCCCACAGCATCTCATGTTTTCCCGATTATGTTTCATTTCCTTCACTTCACATCCAATCTTTTTCAATATTTTACGAGGTAAATCCATGTACTCGTCGCCAAACATTTTTGAGTAACATGATTCCTGGATGGTGACAGACGTATTAAGTGGATTAGTAACCTTAATTTCTCCTTTTTCGAATTTTTCCCATAACCATTCTATATAAGAGGTAATTTTTTCGAACTTATATGTTAGTCCATAATGCGGAAGCACATTTCGGAAAACATTAGTTCCTGCAGTGCATAAAACAAGCAAATTTTTCGGTTTCAAAATATTGAACCATTTGTCTAACCGCTTAGTTACTTGAAAGAGTTCTTCTTTGTATCCAGTTCTGAATAAAGTTTCTCCACAACAATATTCTAACCTTCCACGTATATCTAATTCATCAAAAATTGATGTTTGTGTTAGAGTAGGTGTTAAAATTACATTACATCCGGGATATGTGAGTGTATCTCCTTTGAGTGGTTCTAAACTGCGCCATTTTTGTACGAGCTGTTTTTCTAATTCTATAAATCTATCAGCTGCATAGGATCTGAAGTTGGGGTAGTTCGGATGAAGTGTCATAAAATACTTTCCTCGAATTTTTAAGCCCTCTTTTTCGTACTGCTCATTCCAACGTCGCAAAATTAAGCTAGTTGGTTTTGCGTCGTGAGGACAGTATAAATTACATGTAAAACACGACTGACAATTCCGAAGTAACTTCTTTGTCTTTTTTCCAGCAATAAGTTTTCGCATTTCAGCTTTTGCAGATTCGATATCATACTCGATTACCGGACAATGGGTTAAACATTCTCCACATACTGTGCAAGCATCTGTTTTAAATTCGCCAAAAAATTCGATAGTAACGGGTTCAACCATATCTTTTATCTTCGAGTCATAGGTTTATATCTCTTATCTTTGAGCCCAAATACGAATATTGAACCACAAGAAATGGGAAATAATGAAGGAAAAAAAGAAAGAAAGAAGATCAAAGTGGGAGAAAAATGGGCTGGATTCACGTAGATGGGTCAAAATACCCCATATTTCCCCATGATTGTGGGTTTTAAGCTAATTTTATAAAACTGTAGGGAAATATAGAGTATAGAACTCATTTTTTACGAGGATTGAAGCATGGAAAATTCTCAAGGTTACAATATTTTGACTATTGGTGTTGGAGGGCAAGGTGTCATTCGTGCTACTCAAATTTTAGCGGCTGCGGCTCTCGTAGATGGAGGCAATCAAGTAC
>JAEOUK010000606.1 GCA_016839385.1 Promethearchaeota archaeon | reverse complement strand
TTAATACTCTCTAATAGTGATGTTGGATAAAATAGAAATTTATGGTTCTCAATGCTTTTAGAATACTTTTCTGCTATAATTCTTATATATTGTGAGCTTTTTCGTTTATAATTTTATGCTCCCTATTTCAATTTATACTGGTAGATGGAAGTTTAATTGAGATGACAAAAAAACTATGTAAGGGGAAAACAGTTGAAATTGAAGAAAATCGGGGGAATAAGGCGGGGGTCGGTAAAAATAAAAAGAGGGCCCCGACATAATGTTGGGGGGTTTATTTGAGGGAGAAAAATTTTTTAGGGCGAAACTTTAAATTACCGGTCAAAATGACCAGTACAAAAACGACCGCACCCCACCATTATTCCAAGTGTTATTTGGTTTCTTGTATTAATAAAACTGTTGGTTCTGAAATAAATGTGTGGCATCATCTCAAATTAATTTTTCACACCTCTAATTAAAAACCAGCAAGTTGTAACTCACTTTTTTATTAAACGAACATTGATTGTCATAAACCAAGTAATGAAATTTTTCCATGAATAACCTCTATTCAAGTTTTATTCAGTTAAATTGACATACAAGAAAACTTCACTTTTTTACTTTGATTTTTATGATTAACAAAGAATAATTAGGGATGCAATATTCTCAAATTCAAATGCACGACTCAGATGAGGATTCTAACATCCATGAAGAAGGTGAAACTACTGAAGTGGATCATGAACTTGAAAAAATTCGGTTGAAACGCATGGAATCTCTGTTACGCCAACAACAAAAATCACAACGTCCAAATCAGGTTTTTACGCATCAAGATAAAATTCGCATGGTTCTTCAAGCAATTATGACCCCTGAGGCATTTAGATATTATTTATCAATAAGAGATCGAGATGAAAATGTAGCCAATCGAATTGTGCAAATAATTCTTCCTCCTGCGATTATGCAACAGATCGATTTATTGATCCAATATCTATCCCGTGGTATGTTGCGTTCAAATATTGTGGATATGCTACAAATTCAGCAATTGGAACGAAAAATAATGGGAATAGGTCCGAGAATTACAGTAAAGAAGAGAGATGGAGAATCAACTGATTTAAGTTCATTTATTAAAAATAACAAGTAATTCTATCACTCTAATTAATATAAAAATATACTTTAACTAATTATTGTTCTCTTCCCTGCACGGATACAGTAACTTTTAGAGATTTATTTATCCATTCTGTTTTTACAGATTGAGGCATAAATGCAAATGGACGCTGAAACACTTCTTCTATAGGATTTGCAAAAGAATTAATGCAATATAAAAACAAAAATTTGCATATTTTCTCTGGATCAGGATTTTTCGGCCATTCTTTGGCATCCAATGTGTTCTGGATAATACCTATCTCTTCGGGGGAAAAGATATAACTTATTCCCATAACTATGTCTAATCGGGAAGGTGTTGAAACCTTTTCAAATGTAATTGCACGTTTCCGAAATGGAAAAAGTGTGTTCAAATATCCTAGTACAAATTCATCGATATTATTAGCGACCAAACCTGAAATATCATTATTACGCCTGTATCCCTCGTTTTCCCAAGTTTTTCTCATTCTCTCTACAATTCTGGGGTAATTCTTGTATTTTGCTTCTGCATCCTCTTTCATAGTAGTTAATAGTTGATTTCGAAAAGGGAGAAATTCACTTCGTCGGCCTATGCGAGATACAAAATTTTCGAATCGAGATGACATGAAAATCACTCTGGATGGTTGTTGATGAGGACTAAACGGAGATACCCGAATACTCCATTTAATGACGCAAAACCTAAAAGATTCTTGTGAAGAAATTATAATGAAAATTTTCCAATGATATTTCTAAAATTCTAAGATTATTCGCAGAAAAAATTATTTCGTCAAAAATTCTAAAAATTATTTAGTATAATATCGGATAATTTCATTATTAATCGATAACCAAACGAATTGGACAATGATCAGACCCCATTACATTATTTAGGATTGAACTTTCTTTCACTTTGGGCATAAATTCTTCAGAAACCACGAAATAATCTATTCTCCAACCAACATTTTTCTCACGTGATTTGGTTCGGTATGACCACCAGGTAAAATGATCTGGTCCTTTTTCAAATTCCCGAAATGTATCTACATAACCTTTTTCAATTAATTCTGTAAATTTTTCTCGTTCTTCATCTGTAAATCCAGCATTTTTACGATTTGCATTTGGATGTTTTAGGTCAATTTCTTTATGTGCAACATTAAAATCTCCACAAATTATTACAGACTTTTCAGTTCGAAGGCGTTCAAAATAAGCAGTGGTTTCATTATCAAACTCCATTTTTTTTTCCAGATTTACTAAATCTCTTCCTGCATTCGTATAATAACAATTTACCAAATAGAATTTTTCAAATTCTAGAATTACTATACGTCCCTCCTCGTCAATCTCTTTGTGTCCGATTTCCATTGAACAACTTAACGGTTTGATTCCATCTTTTACATAAATTATTACTCCTGAATGACCCTTTTTTGCTTCTGAGGTATTCCAATAATACTGTGAGTATCCAGGAATTTCAAGGAGTTCTTTTTCAATAGTTTTTTCAGACACTTTAACTTCTTGGAAACAATATACGTCTGCTTTTTCTTCTTGCATAAATTCCACTAATCCTTTTTTTACAGCAGCATTAGCTCCATTAATGTTCCATGAAATCAATCTCATATCAAGAAATTTGTATCACTGTTTAAAAAATCGGCTATTTCAATTC